>OMQI01000166.1 GCA_900313185.1 uncultured Rhodospirillaceae bacterium | reverse complement strand
GGATAGAGTGAGATTCGAACTCACGGTACCCTTTGGAGGTACACACGATTTCCAATCGTGCGCCTTCGACCACTCGGCCATCTATCCATTACCCCGTTATGTATAGCTTTTTTTTTGTTTTGGCAAGCATTATTTTTGCTTTTTTAATAAAAAACCGCCAAGCATTCGCTGGGCGGCTAAGAGTTCAGAACTTTACGATTATCAATAGTATGGTATAACTCTGGATTCAGCACCGTTAATCAACATACATCTTTGACCTGCTGCCAACAAGGTATCGGTACCTTGGGTTACACTGTAGGTCTGACCGTTATCGGTACGAACGATATATTCATATCCGCCCTGTTTCATCATACTGTCTTGAATCAAATTACCGGCAAGCATACCAGCGGCTGCACCGCCAATGGCTCCTAACGTATTGGCACTGCGTCCGTGACCAATAGTCGAACCGGCGACACCACCAGCTACACCACCAAGCAATGTACCGGCAGTATTGTCATCACTGCTGACATTTACCTGACGAACGGAAACAACCGTGCAAGGAAAAGCATTACTGGCCTGTCTGACACCGGAATAGCTGTAGTCATTGCTGCCGATACGAGGTGCGCAACTTGCCAACACTGCCAAAACCGGAATAACATATAATAAATTCTTGTTCATTTGCAATCTCCTGTTATAAGAACTAACTATATAATTATCTATTTGAAAAGTATTGTCAAGACTAGACAATTAAAGATAGTTGATATATAGTGCATAAGATTTAAAACTTAAACAACAGTTCAGAGGGTATAAAATGTTGAAAAGAACTAAAATAAAAACATTATTGCAATCAGAGCAAACCATTGCTCAGGTATTGGTAAAAGGCTGGGTTAAAACCAAGCGTGATTCCAAAGATTTTTCGTTTATAGAGATAAACGACGGTTCGTGTTTAAAAAATATTCAAGTTATAGCCAATAATACCCTCAATAATTATAACGAAATCAAAAAATTGACTACCGGTTCATCGGTAGCGGTTACCGGTGCCTTAGTAGAATCTGCCGGCGGCAAACAAAAATATGAAATCAAAGCTGACAATATTGAAATTTACGGTATTGCTCCCGAAGATTATCCTTTGCAAAAGAAAGGAATGAGCGACGAATTTTTGCGCACCATCGCCCATTTGCGTCCACGCACCAATAAATATGGTGCCGCATTCAGAGTTCGCTCACGTTTGTCGTATGCCATACATAACTTTTTCCAAGAACGTGGATTTGTTTATGTTCATACTCCGATTATTACCGCATCTGATTGCGAAGGTGCCGGCGAAATGTTTCAAATCACCACTTTGGATTTGAAAAATCCGCCATTGTTGCCGAACGGAGAAATCGACTATTCCAAAGATTTCTTCGGTAAAGAATCTCGTCTTACGGTTTCCGGTCAATTAAACGGTGAAATGTATGCTTGTGCTTTGGGCAATATTTATACTTTCGGTCCTACTTTCAGAGCCGAAAATTCCAACACCCAACGTCACGCCGCCGAGTTCTGGATGATAGAACCGGAAATGGCATTTGCCGATATTTATGATAATATGGATTTGGCCGAAGATATGGTGCGTTATTTGGTTAAAGATATTATGGAAAATTGCGCCGAAGATTTGGATTTGTTTGAAAAGTTTGTTGACCCTACATTAAAGCAGACTTTGAGCAATATTGTTGATAACGGATTCGCTCGTATCACTTATACCGAAGCAATCGAAATTATGCAAAAATCCGGTCATAAGTTCGAATATGAACCGGTTTATGGTATTGATATGCAAACCGAACACGAAAGATTTTTGGCGGAAGAACATTTCAAACGTCCGGTAATCGTCAGAGATTATCCGAAAGAAATCAAAGCGTTTTATATGCGCTTAAACGATGACGGCAAAACCGTTGCGGCAATGGATGTTTTGGTTCCGAGGATCGGCGAACTTATCGGAGGCTCGCAAAGAGAAGAACGTTATGATGTTTTAGTGGAAAAAATCAAAGAAACCGGTATGGATATTAAAAACTATGAATGGTATTTGGATTCACGCAAATACGGCACCGTTCCGCACGCCGGTTTCGGTTTGGGCTTTGAAAGAATGATGATGCTCGTCACCGGAATTGCCAATATTCGTGACACCATTCCATTCCCGAGAACCCCTAAATCAGTAAGTTTTTAAGGAAAAAATATGAAAAAAATCGCTTTTTTATGTTTGGCTCTATATTTACTTTCGTTTCCTGCCTTTTGTGAGGAAAATGAAAATATTGCCCCCGCAGAAGTACAGGAAACGCAAGAAACTCAAAGCGAGGGTGGTGATACACCTGAAATGATGGTGCACTATAGCCGTCGTTCCTCTATGCCTGAGATAAAAGAGCTTGATGAAAAAGATGATGATTTGTATTCCGGCGCTGAGGTTCTCCCTTTGAATGCTCAGTTGTCTGAGGAGGAAAAACAACAAGATTTAGGTGCTGATTTAGACTACATAGATTCTGAATATGAACTTCCTGATTTGTCGTGCAACAATGAAAAACTTACTAAAAACGTAGCTCGTTTTATTCGTGACAATACCGATGTGGAGGAAAATTCGGTAAAAAGCCGCCGAAGTCGCCTTTTGTTGGTTAAAAATTTGCATAATTTTGAGGAAATCAGTGAAAATGATTTAAGCAATAAAGACAATTTCAAAACCAAAGCTGCTTTAATGTATTTACGTATTAACCGCAGTCAGGTAATACACAAAGTTTGTGCAAGTAAAAACAACAGTTTCGGCAAATACAGTAACGTATACCTGATTTTATACCCTTACGGTAAATATTATAAAGTGGTGGTGACAAATTTGATAACCATTCCGGAAAATTTAGATGAAGCAACTTTTATACATAATTGGTAATTTATATGACTAATCATCAAGACATAGTTGTTTATGAAGATAAAACTAATTTACCCACCATTGTTGAAAGTGACGGATTACAAGGTTATTTGCAACAAATTAAACAATTTCCGGTTCTAACTCAGGAACAAGAAGAAGATCTAATCCGAAAATTTAAGGAACAAGGAGATTTACAAGCGGCACAAACATTGATAACTTCACATTTGCGTTTGGCCGTAAAAATTGCCCTTACTTATCGTCGTTACGGATTACCGACTGCCGATTTAATATCGGAAGCAAATATCGGTTTAATGCAAGCAGTTAAAAAGTTCGATATAAACAAAAAGGTTCGCCTCTCTACCTACGCTATTTTATGGATAAAGGCAGCGCTGAACGATTTTGTTTTGCGCTCTTGGTCATTGGTAAAAATAGGAACGGTTGCTGCACAGAAAAAGCTTTTCTACAACTTAGGACGTATCAAGGCAAAATTGGGGATTTATGATAATAAAGAGTTAGAGCCGCAGGTTGTTAAACAAATCGCCAATGAGTTGGTGGTTGATGAAAAAGATGTGGTGGAAATGAATCGTCGAATCGGCGGTGATACTTCGTTAAATGTGCCGGTAAATCGTGATGACGAATCGGTGGAAGCCATCGATTTGTTGGCTGATAAATCGCAAAACATCGAAATGAAATATGCAGCTAAAGAAGAAAGTGATTTAAAGCGTAAAATATTACTGAAAGCACTGGATACACTTAACGAGCGTGAGCAATATATTGTCAAGCACAGGATGCTGACCGAAGAACCGCAAACTCTTGATGAAATCGGAAATAAATTTTCTATCAGTCGTGAACGGGTGCGTCAAATTGAAAAGAAAGCATTTGAAAAACTCTCGACTGAAGTCAGAAAATCAATGAAAATGGTTGCTTAAATGAATAATCTTTTTCTACAAGCAGTGCAAACACTGGCAGAAGCACAAATTGAAAATCCACGATTGGAAACCCGCTTAATTTTTGCCGATGTTTTACATTGTTCTCCGTCGGAAATATTTCAAGACATATCATTAACAAGCCCGGAAATAGAAAAAATAAATGATATGCTTGCACAACGACTAAAGCATAAACCATTAGATAAAATATTAGGCCATCGTGAGTTTTATAAATATGACTTTATTGTAAACGAAGATGTTTTATCTCCCAGACCGGATACTGAAATTTTGGTGGAAGCGGCACTTGAAATTTTGCATAACATATCGAATGCGAAAATTTTAGATTTAGGTTGCGGCAGCGGTTGTATTATCGAAACCCTGCTCAAAGAAATACCATCAGCGAGCGGTTGCGCCGTTGATATTTCCGCAAATGCATTAAAAATAGCACAAAAAAATGCCGATAATTTGGCCGTGAATGAGCATCTGTGCTTCATCAATGCAAATTGGTTTACTGATGATTTTACCGCACAGATAGGCGATAAATTTGATGTGATAGTATCCAATCCGCCGTATATTCCCTCTGCGGATATTGCTGTTTTAGATACAGAAGTCAAAGATTATGACCCGCTGTTAGCATTAGATGGGGGACAGAGTGGATTTGAAAGTTATAAACGAATCGCCCAGATTGCACCGAAATTATTGAACAATGGCGGATATATTTTATTGGAAGCCGGATACGGACAGGCCAAACAAATCGCCAATATTTTCATTACACAAGGATTTGATTTATTGAAAATTGTCAACGACTTATCCGATATTGAAAGATGCGTGGTGCTTAGGCTAAAATAAGCCCACTGTCATGAAACTCCACCGGCTTACGCCGGTGGTATCATTTTAAGTCAAGCCAAGCTTGTCCTAAATCTTCGCGTCCCTGATATTCTATAT
>OMQI01000045.1 GCA_900313185.1 uncultured Rhodospirillaceae bacterium | reverse complement strand
GCTTCCGACCGCCGCACTCATATCCAAACCTTTATGACGTGCAAAAGTGCTTTTGAACGGATCTGAACGATTACCGAAAGTAGAACTTATGCGATACTTATAAACCGGTTTTCCTAAAGGAACTCTGCTTAATGCCGACTTATATTGATCCAACAAATCTATTTTTTGAAATACGGAAGACATCTTGTCTTGCAGTTCCTTACTCACATCAATTCCTTCAAGAGGAGTATATGTACCGCCCTGCCCGTCTTTGGTATTGGACAACGGATTAAAATATTGCTTTTGAACTTTCAAAGATTTGTTAATTTCGGTCAGAGAACTTTTAATTTCATCTATTTCCCGAGCGGAAAGCGTTTCAATTTTATCTAATATAGCTATTTCTGCAGTTTCAAGTCCCTTTACCGTTTGTTGCAGATTTTCCAACTTATTACCCAACACACCGATCTTTTCACGCAAAGTATTATTTTCTTGAACTGCAATATCTTTTTGTAACAGCGCTTCTTTTTTGGTAACTTTTTCTTCCATTTCTTCGGAATCAATCCAAGTTTCTGAATCAGCAATCTTCTTGATTTTATCTTCCATTACCAGAGCTTTTTCTTTATATTCGTTGATTTCTTTCAAACCGTCGCCGGCTTCTTCCACCGAAGCAACAACATCTTTGAGATTATTTTGCAATGCCGTAACATCAGACATCAAATCAATATAGGCATCTCTGGTTTTATCAAGTTCTTTATCTTTTTTATGAATTATTTTAGCCGAATGATGATAAAAGTAGTAATTATAACCTGACCAACAAAAAATTGCCGCCATAAACATCAGCATAAACACTTGTAAGCGGTGCGAGATATTAAACACCTTCGCTCGACCGCCGCTTCTGAATATTATTTCTTTATCTGCCAAAAACGGTTTCTTTTCAACATATAAAACTTTTGGCTTTTTGAACTTATATTTATTGTGTTTTTTCAAATATTTCATCCCCTTACAGATATTCACTTGCGCTTATATATCAAGATTTAAAAAAAATAAAGTTTTTTTTGCAATCTATCCCAAAAGGCAGTTTTTACATACCAATTTTTCTGATTTTACGTTGCAAGCGTTTTGTTTTTTACTGGACTTTTTATAAAATAATCTTATCATTTTTGAAGTTATTGAAAGGAATGAAAGATGATTTCCACATTGAAAAAGCTATCCGGCAAGAATGCGATTATTGTAATTTTAGTCATCGCAATTGCCTTATTTGCCTATAAAAAATCAAACTCTCGCAGTGCGGAACAAAACTTCAAAACAACTCCGCTGACCATCGGCAGTATTACCGAAAGTATTACCGCTTCCGGCACTATTAATCCGCTTTCCACGGTTACCATCGGTACACAAGCATCCGGGCGGATTGCCGAAATATATGTTGATTACAATTCCGAGGTAAAGAAAGGACAACTTTTAGCCTTAATCGACCAGGATAATGCCAAAGCCAATGTTGCTCAACGTGAAGCCGCATTGGAAATTGCACAGGCACAGGTAGCGGTTGAGGAAAACAACATTAAATACTTTAAAAAGGCCTTAAACCGTATATCACAATTAAATGCTTCCAAATATTCCACCGAAAAAGAGTTGGAAGCCGCCGAGCGTGACTATGACAATGCCGTAGCACAACTCACTCTGGAAAAAGCGCAGGTAAAACAAGCGGAAGCCTCACTTAATTCGGCCAAAACCGAACTTGCATATACCGAAATTAAATCTCCTGTTGACGGTATTGTTATTTCTAAAGCAGTAGAAGTCGGGCAAACCGTTGCCGCCAGTTTCTCAACCCCTGAATTGTTTTCCGTAGCCGAAGATTTGACCAAAATGCAAATTGAAGCTTCGGTGGTGGAAGCTGATATATCTAAGGTCAAAGAAGGACAAACCGCCAAGTTTACGGTTGACAGTTACCCTGATGAATTTTTCTTCGGAAAAGTGGTGCAAGTCAGAAATGAAGCTGTTTCCACCTCAAATGTAGTGTCTTATACAGTAGTGATTGAAATTGATAACAGTAATCTTAAATTAAAGCCGGGAATGACCGCTAATGTGGAAATCATTACCGCCGTTGAAAAAGAGGTTCTGCTTGCTCCGAATCAAGCCCTGCGCTTCTATATGGAAGAAGGTGCCGATGCCAAACGTTATCAGGATCACGGTATATGGATTGTTCGTAACGGTAAACCAATGCGCATCTCCGTGCAAAACGGCATAAGCGACGATACCAACACTCATATTTTATCCGATGAGCTGAAAGAAGGCGATATGGTTATTATTTCCAAAACAAATGATAAAAACGCCAAAGGTAAAGCAATGAGAATGAGGATGCCTCGCTGATGAAACCCTTGATAGAACTGAAAAATATTCATAAAAGTTATCCGTTAGACGGTTTTGATTTGGAAATTTTAAAAGGTATAAACCTCAAAATCGAAAATGGTGAGTTTGTGGCAATCATGGGACCTTCCGGCTCGGGAAAATCAACTTTAATGAATATTTTAGGCTGTCTGGACACTCCGACTTCGGGAGAATATCTGTTAGACGGGCAAAATGTGGAAAATCTTGATTCTGATCAGTTGGCAGAAATTCGCAATCGTAAAATCGGCTTTGTTTTTCAAGGTTTCAACCTGCTCTCACGCACTACGGCAATAGAAAATGTCGAACTACCGATGGTTTATTCCGGTATAAATGATGCCGAGCGCCGTCAAAAAGCTATCTTAGCTCTTAAAGGTGTCGGTTTGGGCGAAAGAATGTATCACCAACCCAACCAACTTTCCGGCGGGCAACAGCAACGTGTGGCAATCGCCAGAGCCATTGTCAATGATGCACCGATTATTTTTGCCGATGAACCGACCGGTAATTTGGATACCAAAATGAGTGTGGAAATTATGCAACTGTTCAGCAAACTTAATGAAGAACTCAAACGCACCATAATTTTGGTAACTCACGAAGAAGACATTGCTCTTTATGCCAAGCGTATTATAAAAATAGTAGACGGCGAAATCCAATCAGACACCGTAAATAAAAAAGGAAAAAACAAATGATTGAGGTTAAAACCATCTTCAAAATATCCGTACGTGCCATAGAAGCCAATAAAATGCGCTCGGTTTTAACCAGTTTGGGTATTATCATCGGCGTAGCAGCGGTAATAGTGATGCTTGCCATCGGCAACGGAGCGCAAATATCTTTACAAAATGAAATGCGCAGTATGGGAACCAATCTGATAATGATTCGTTCCGGTTCTTCCACTTCGGGCGGTGCTCGTATGGGACACGGTTCACAACCAACTCTTAAAAACGGAGATGCCGATGCCATTCAGGAAAAAATTTCCAGTGTTCATTTAGCGGTTCCGGTAGTTAACGACAGCGGGCAAATCGTTTACGGCAATGCCAACTGGGCAACCAATATTGTCGGCACCGATAACCGTTATTTTGAAATAAAAGAATGGGAATTGGCCTATGGGCGTTTTTTCAGCGAAACAGATATCAGAAGCGCCAATAAGGTGGTAATTTTAGGGCAAACGGTTGCCAAAGAATTGTTTGGCGATATCGACCCTTTGGGTAAAACCATCAGAATAAAAGGAATTCCTTTTGTGGTAATCGGAACTTTGATTGCAAGAGGTCAAAGCGGTCCGGGGCAAGATCAGGACGATATGGTATATATGCCGTTAAGCACAGCGCAGAAAAAAGTTTCCGGCTCACAATTTCCGGATATGGTTAATATGTTGATGTTGCAAACATACAATGCCGAAGATACTTATACCTCGCAAGAAGAAATATCCGCACTACTCCGGCAACGTCATAATTTGGGCATAAATAAAGATGACGATTTCACCATTATGAACTTAACGCAATTTATGGAAATGATGCAAAATTCTACGCAAATTATGACTATTTTGCTCGGTTCGATTGCTTCAATTTCTCTATTGGTCGGCGGTATCGGAATTATGAACATTATGCTGGTATCGGTTACCGAACGCACCCGAGAAATCGGTATTCGTATGGCCATCGGTGCCAAACGTTGGGACATCAGATTGCAGTTTTTGATGGAAGCGTTGATATTGTCATTAATCGGTGGTTTAATCGGAGTGGCAATCGGTATTATCGGAGTATACATACTACCGATTTTAACTACATTTCCGGCGACTTTATCAACATTTTATGTTTTATTGCCGTTCAGCTTTTCCGGTTTGGTCGGTTTGATATTCGGCTTTTTTCCGGCCTACAAAGCATCGCTTTTGAACCCGATAAACGCTTTACGTTATGAATAACTTTTCATATTTGCTTGCAAAATTGAGCCGATGATTTAGCATAAGCTATCATACCAACTTTAAGGAGAATAAAAAAAAAAAAATTAATGCTTATAACTTCTGTTTGC
>OMQI01000018.1 GCA_900313185.1 uncultured Rhodospirillaceae bacterium | reverse complement strand
TTTGAGGTTTGCAATAAGATACCTCCGCCGTTTTTCAAACAACCAAGAAGAACAAAAGCAAAAACGGCCGAGCGTTATACATAATATTAATGCGGCAGTTGCCGTATCTTTGTGTTATGAAAATATTTTTTCAAATTCTACTGCAAAACCTCTGTAATTAAGCTCTTGGTGGGCTATATAATATGAGGGATTATAATGACAAAAAGAATGTTAATTGACGATACGCAACCGGAAGAAACCAGAGTGGTTATCGTTGATGGAAATAAGGTGGAAGATGTAGAGTTTGAATCTTCTTCCCGTAAACAAATTAAAGGTAATATTTACAGCGCCAAAGTTATTCGCATTGAACCGTCATTACAGGCGGCTTTTATTGATTACGGCGGCAATAAACACGGTTTTTTGGCTTTCAACGAAATTCATCCGGATTATTATAATGTTTCCGATGAAGTTATGCGGGAAGTCGAAGCTGAAGTCGATGAAATTATTGAAGGCAAAATAAAATATTTAAAAGAACGAGAAGCCGAAAAAGCTCGTTATAAGGCAGAGAAAGAAGCTAAAGAGGCCAAAATTCGCATGGAGGCCGAACAGGCTCAAGAAATTGAAGAGGCTCAGTTGGAACCGGTACAAAACGCTATTCCGGAAAACGATGAATACTTAAAGCAAACAATTTCCTGCGAATCGGATAACGCAAATGAACAAAAAGAAGTTTCCGAAGTTCCGACTGCCGATACAGGTGTGGGAAATACCACCGAAGAAGATAATTGCACTTTGGTTGAAGACGTCAAAGAAAATACCGTAGCGGAAGTTATCTCGGAAGCTGAAACAGATGCCGAAATTTCTTTGGAAAACAAAGAAGAAACCGCTAACGAGGAAAATAATGAAGTTGAAGAAAAAACCGATGGCAAGCAACGTCGCCACAGAAAATCCACTCGTCGCCCTCGTGATCGCAAAAAGACAGTTAAAACAATGGCTGAAGCCAGCGGTTTAAGCGATGATATGTTGGAGGAAGAAGATGCCGACTTGGATGACGATGAAGATGCTGACGATTTGGATGGAGCTGATTTAAACGGCTATAATTTTGATTTGCAACGCAAATTATTAATTTCACGCAAATTATTTCACCGCAGCACTATTCAAGATGTTATTCGTGAAGGACAAACGCTTTTGGTACAGGTTGTGAAAGAAGAACGTGGTAATAAAGGTGCCGCTTGCACAACTTATATTTCGCTTGCCGGCAGATATTGCGTATTAATGCCAAACCGCATTAAAAGCGGCGGTGTTTCACGCAAAATCGTCAACGTTAATGACAGAAAACGTTTGAAATCGGTAATCCGTGATTTGCCTATTAATGATGATATGTCACTCATCATTCGCACTGCCGGAGAAGATAAGACTAAAGCAGACATAGTAAGAGATTATAACTATTTAATTCGCACGTGGAATGCCATTCGTTACGGAGCATTGAAAAATCCGGCACCGGCGATTATTTATGAAGAAGGTAATTTAATTAAGCGTGCTTTGCGTGATATGTATACCAAAGATATAGATGAAGTTATCATTGACGGTGAAGAGGCATATCAAACCGCACGCAATTTTGTAAAAGTATTATCACCCCATCATTTGAAAGACATTCATTGCCGTAAGGCGGGTGAGCCACCGGTATTTCAACGTTTCCAAGTTGAAGCACAGCTCGATAAACTGCACAACCCGATAGTACAACTGGAATCCGGCGGATATTTGGTAATAAATCCGACTGAAGCATTAGTTTCAATTGATGTTAACTCGGGACGTGCCACCAAAGAAAAAGATATTGAAGAAACTGCTTTAAAAACCAATTTGGAAGCGGCCGATGAAATTGCCAAACAGCTCAAAATGCGTGACTTAGCCGGATTGATTGTCGTTGACTTTATTGATATGTATGAGCCGCAAAACAATATTGCGGTTGAAAGACGTATGAAAGAGGCAATGAAAGATGACCGTGCTCGCATCCAAATCGCCAAAATGAGTATTTTCGGTTTATTGGAAATATCTCGTCAACGTATGCATTCCTCCTTTATGGAAAGCAATTATGAAACTTGTCCGTATTGCCACGGTCGAGGAGTTACCCGTACGGTAGAATCCGGAGCAACTTTGATTCTGCGTGCTATTGAAAGCGAAGGCGTACGCAATCGCCGTATCAGATTAACCGTGAATGTACCGGTTGATTACGCATCATATCTACTCAATAAGAAGCGCCGTCAATTAACGGCTTTGGAAACATCGTATGAGTTGGAAATTGTAATTTCCGGTGATTTGAATATGAAAGATATTGCCGATTATAAAATCACACGAGAAAAGCTTCAATATGTAAACGCTCCTTGCGATGCGGCAACAACTTGCTATGAAGCCGACAATGTTGAATACGATGAAAACGACGAAACCGGTGAAGAAAACACAACCGACGATGACAATCATCGTTTCAGTTTTCGTCGCAATAACACCCGTGGTCGCAAATATCACCGTGGTGATAAGAGAGGTTACGATCGTTCAGCTAAAGAGAACGATAAATCCAAATCGGAGAAAAAATCGTGGTGGAGCAAGTTATTCGGATAATCAAATCAATTGTCTTTATTCTTCTGTTGTTTGTCGGTTTATATATTAAGCCGGCAAACGCAGAAGGTTTGACTTTAATTTCCGATGCCGAAACTCAAAACTACTTGGCGCAGGTTGTAAAACCGTTGTTTAATGCGGCAGGAGTGCGTTTCAGCCCCGATAACATTTATATTGTTAACGATAATTCGTTAAATGCTTTTGTCAGCGACGGTAACTATTTGTTTGTACATACCGGAACCATTATACAAGCAGAAAACACCAATGAACTGGCGGGAATTTTAGCTCACGAAACCGGACATATTTTAGGCGGACACATTGTGCGCTTAAAATTGAAAATGGAAAAAATGCAATACGTGATGCTGGGTTCGGTTTTAGCTGCCGGAGCGGCTGCCATTTCCACCGGACGAGGCGATGCCGCAATGGCAGTTATATTGGGTTCGCAATCATCGGCCTTGAACAGCATGTTGCATTATCAGGTTCAGGAAGAACGCAGTGCAGATGAAAGCGCCGTTAAACTTTTGGATAAAACCAAACAATCAACCCAAGGTTTGCTCAGTTTTATGAAAAAAATCAAAAAACAAAATGCTTTGAGCGGCATTGAGGAAAATTCATACTTTCGCACTCACCCGTTGACTTCCGAGCGTATTTCACATTTTGAAGACGTCAGTAAAAGCAATCACTACAGTGCAAAAACTCCATACGATAATGAATTTTTATTGGTAAAAGCCAAGCTTACCGCCTTTTTATCCGATAAAAATAAAGTGATGCGCCTATATCCGCCGTCAAACAATTCGGCTCCGTCCAGATATGCTCGCAGTATTGTTGCCTTCAAACAAGGCAAAATACCTCAGGCATTAAGTTTGATTGACGGTTTAATTGCCGAACAGCCTAACAATCCTTATTTTTACGAGTTAAAAGGACAATTTTTGTTTGAAAGCGGAAAGGTTAAGGATAGTGTGAATGCTTATCAAAAGGCTCTGGATTTATTACCAAATAACTATTTATTGCAAATAAGTCTGGCTCACGCTTTGCTTGAAGGCGGAGAAAGTTCGCAAAACGTGCAAAAAGCCACCGCATTATTGCAAAAATCGTTGATTAGCAATGAAAGTTCGTTTGCTTGGCAATTGCTTGCGCAAGCTTATGACCGTGGCGGGAAAAAAGCGGCTGCACATTATGCCACCGCCGAATTTAATTATATGATGGGCAATCCGGAAACCGCCTTAAAACAATTGGAATTTGCCGGTAAAAATTCTCCTGATAAATCGTTGCAACTAAAAATCAGCGATTTGAAACAAAAAATTAAAGATGACGAGGATATGTGATGACTATACAAAGCATAAAAAATTCAATTCGCAATGTTCCGGATTTTCCTAAACAAGGAATCCAATTTAAAGACATCACGACCGCATTGAAAGATGCCGAAATATTAAAGGAGATTCTTGATACTTGCGCTCAGCATTATCGTGATAAAAAAATAGATTATGTAGTGGGTATCGAATCACGTGGATTTATATTCGGAACCGCTCTTGCCTATCTGTTAAACTGCGGTTTTATTCCGGTACGCAAACCGGGAAAATTGCCGGCAAAAGTTATTTCACAGGAATATGAACTTGAATACGGCACCGACCGTATAGAAATGCACGCCGATGCTCTTACCCGAGGTGATAACGTGCTGATTGTAGATGATTTGTTGGCTACCGGCGGGACCGCTAAAGCAGCGGCGGATTTAGTGCAAAAAACCGGCGCCAAGGTTGTTGAATTTGCTTTTGTAATTGAGCTTAACGACCTGCACGGCAGAGATAAACTTACCCCTATCGCTGATGTTTATTCGGTAGTTGAGTATTAAATCATTTGCATTGAAAAATTAAAGAGCGCCTTATACCTCCGTATACCTTTCCATCCATATCGGAATCGGTGTATGAATTTTCGCTTTTATCTATAACATTAAAACCGTATGGACAAGTTTGGTCTGCTTTTTTATAACAATAGCTCAATCCCCATCTGTTATTGCATTCTATAACATAAACCGGAATATTATATGCATCTGTATATAAAAACTCTACTTGAGGAGGTATAAAAGAACAAGCCCCAAGCAACAACACCGATAAAATCACCATTTTTTTCATTTTTTTCTCCTCTTGAACATAAAAAAACGCCCGCCTGATAAAGACGGGTGGATGTTAGCAACTATTAGTAACACGACGAATAGTCCTACCTATTTGGCAGAGCCTTTATTCGGTAGGCATCCACCC
>OMQI01000006.1 GCA_900313185.1 uncultured Rhodospirillaceae bacterium | reverse complement strand
CAATTTCATTGACATCTAACCATTTGAAAAAATTTTTGATTGCCGAAAGTTCTCTCCCCATTGATGATTTGTTAATATATTGAGATGCCCTTTCACTCAAAAAACGTCGGAAATCACGAACTTCCAAATTTGCCAAATCATCAAGACCGAGTGGCTTTTTAGGGTTTATTTTCTCTAAAAATATTGCCAAGTCACGACTATAGGCATCAAGAGTGTGTATAGAATAAAGCCGCTGCTTTAGGAGCCAATCCTGCCATTGGGCAATAATCGGCAACAAAGAAGCATCGGCATTAAACTTAATCTCTTGTTTCAATGTTTATTTGATTACCTCATCATCGTAAATACCAAATAAATCGTCACGTTCCATCCAACCTTGGATATTATCGAATTTAATCAAGCACATTCCGTTTTTCGTCGGACATTCTGCGATTTCTCCGACGGCTCCGTCTTCGACCTTGGCAATAACTTTAGCTTCCTTTTCCGGCTTAGCATATATATTATTTTCCCCCGGTGTCGTAACTCTGGCAAAACGTCTTTCGGAAAGCATAGCTTTATGTACCCATGTTTCAGAACCTTCCCAATCTTTGATTTTGCGCCATAACTCAAATTCGGACACTACCTCAACAGGTGCGCCTTTTTGCTTATATATCCATTCTATCGGATAACGGATTCCCGGACCGGAACGAGCATTTATTAAACTGGAACGCAAAGACACCATTCTCGGCAATTTGAGTCCGGTTTCACTACCTTCCTCAGCACAAGCGCCACCGCTCCAAACCAATCCGACGGCCATTAATACAGCAAACAATGATTTCATTTTGTTTTTCCCTTTTACTCAATTTTAATGCATTATGACTTATATGTATAAAAAAATAGTAAAAATTATAATTAAAGGATTAGAAAAATGGATTTAATTGCAACAATTGAAGATTTGATAAAATTTCGCACCGAAACCGGAAATATAGCAGAAATTAACAAAGCCGCAGAATATATTATCAAAAAATTTGAAAACAGTAATATAACAGCATCCGTTTTTCAAAGCAACGCCTCTCCTGTAGTATTTTTGCGCAATACCGAATCGCTTGACTTTGATGTAATTATTTTAGGTCATATTGATGTGGTTCCGGCCTCTGATGATATGTTCACACCGGTTATCAAAGACGGTAAAATGTATGGTCGAGGAACTCTTGATATGAAATCATTTGCCGCCGTTGCGTTAAATTCTATGGAATATGTGTCACAACATAACCTGCCGATAAAATTCGGAGTTATTCTTTCCACCGATGAAGAAAAAGGCAGTAAATCAACCGAATCATTTATGGAGGCATATTCGCAAATCACTGCCAAAATTGTACTTGATAACGACGTCGGGGGCGATATTACAAAAATTGTCAGCAAGTGCAAAAATCCGGTGTTTGTAAAGTTGATTGCCACCGGAAAAGAAGCACACGGTTCTACCCCTTGGGAAGGTATAGATGCCAATGAGTTACTGATGAGAACTTGGCATAATATCCGCCAAATATACCCTTATTACTCTCTGGAAAGCGAAAAACCAAGCAATACTTGGTTCGATACCGTGCATTTTGCCACCATATCGGGCGGACAAGTTTCAAATATTATATCTAATTATGCCGAAGCTCTATTAGATTTTCGTTTAACCGAAAATTCATCTGTCGAAAATCTGGAAAACAACTTAAAGAAATGTATGGAAAACGGTGTGGAATATAAAATCGTATCTTCCAGTACTCCTGTAGTTATGGATGAAAATAATCCGTATATTTTGGATTATAAACATTTTGCCGAAAGCATTATGGGGCGCCAAATAGAATTTGAACATATCGGAGGTGCCACCGATTCCCGCTCGTTTGCGGTTAAAGGTTCTGTTGTAATTATGCACTCCGGAACCGGCGAAGGAATGCACGCTTCCGGCGAATATGTGGAAATTGAAAGCGTAAAACAAATAGCCGATATTCAGATAAAATTTCTAGAGCACCTAGCTAAAGAAGGTATTTGATAAACTTATTTATCGGAATTGAATGCTTTCCACTCAAACCACTTGGCAATTTTCAAAAATCTAAAATAAGCATGGGTGGTTGCCATCCAGAAACCGCATGTTCCATATAAGAAATAGCGTTTCCAGAAATAATAAACAAAGAATTGACGCACAAACTCGGTATATAAACGCAACTTTGTGTAGTGTCTGCCCTGCTCTACTGCAGTTCTGACCAGTTCATCCGTATACATATTCAGTTTAAACCATGTTTGTGTCAAAGAAATGTAGGAATAATGAAGAATTATATTTTGCAACTGATGAACTTTGACGCCATCACCTATAACCACTCTGTCATTGGTCAAATCATCCGGCATATTACTCTTACGACGATTATACAACTTAATATTGTTATACGTTTTTGCAAGAAAACGCGGTTTTTTATCTCCAGGTAACATATCGCGAATTTTTATATAATAGGCATCTGCTTGCGGATTTTCCATTTCTTTTTTGATTTCTGCAATTAACTCCGGAGATAAAACTTCATCGGAATCAAGTGAAATAACCCAATCATTGTGGCAAAGTTCTTGACCGAAATGCTTTTGTGAAGAAATATTTTTCCATTTATGAAATAAAAATGTTGCACCGTGAGCTTCTGCAATTTCTTTTGTTTTATCAGTACTTCCGCTGTCTATCACAAAAATCTCATCAGCAACTTGCTTGAGAGCCGCTAAAGTTTTACCCAAACGTTTTTCTTCATTAAGTGTAACTATATACGCTGATATTTTAACCATTTTTTCTTTCACACCTCTCTTTTATTCCCTCACGCACTGCAACATTATAATATTTTTTTATATCTTGCAACAAAAAGTTCCTCGTTATCAGACGAGGAACTTTTGTTTAAGAAAAAAATCCGTAATTTTGATTAAAATTCTTTCAAAACTTCAGCAATTTCTTCGGTTTTTTCAATGTTAATCATTGCAATGCTGTTGTAACCGCAATCAACGTGCATAACTTCACCGGTAACTGCAGAACCCAAATCAGACAACAAACTCAAAGCAATGTTACCAACTTCGTGCTGATTAACGTTGCGTTGCAAAGGAGCGTTCAACTCGTTCCAGCGCAAAATTGTGCGGAAATCTCCGATACCGGAAGCGGCCAAAGTTTTAATCGGACCGGAAGAAATAGCGTTAACTCTGACGCCCTGACGTCCCATAT
>OMQI01000081.1 GCA_900313185.1 uncultured Rhodospirillaceae bacterium | reverse complement strand
TTAAATGATAAAGCCAAGTCCGAGAGTTGGTTTGAGCGAAAGGAAAGACAATGAAAAAGATTCTTGCGATATTATGTATTTTAGGCACGATTTTTTATGCCTTTGCCGCCCGAGCGGCCGAAAATCAGCTTTTGTCACCGGAATGGTGGACCACCGCTACACCGGAAATGGTAAAAGATCAAATAAAATTGGGAGCGGCGACGAATGCCAAAAATGAAGATGGTTGGACACCTTTAATGTTTGCGGCACAATTTTCTTTACATCCGGAGATTATCGACATCTTGGCTGTAAATGATATTAATGGGCGAGATAATGAGGGGTGGACGGCTCTGATGCACGCAGCTATATTCAATTCCCTTGCAGAAGTTACAGAGACTTTAATTAAAAAGGGCGCTGATGTTAATGCCAAAAATGAAACAGGGATGACAGCGCTGATGGAAGCGGCACAATTCAATAGTAATGCGCATATTATAGATATTTTACTTGAAGCCGGAGCAGAAATTGATGCCAAAAATAAAAAGGGAGCAACTGCACTTATGTATGCGGCAGGATTTAATTCAATTAATGCGGTGGAACATTTGACCGGAGTAAAAATGGTTATTGAAAAAATAAGAGAAGGAGCAATGGTAGCAAAATTAGTTAAATCGGATATAATTGCAGATGTTAATGCTCGAGATAATGAAGGAATGACACCGCTTATGTATGCGGCGGCAAGCCTTAATGATACGACAGAAATTATTATGAGATTAGTCATTATGGGAGCTGATGTTAATGCTCAAACAATAAGCGGCCAAACGGCTTTGATGATAGCTGCACAAAAAAATAAACACCAGGATGTTATATCCAAACTAACAAACTATAGCGGCTGTGAAAGATTTATAATTAAAGACAGCAAAGGAAAAACAGCAATCGATTATGCCAATGAAAACCCCTATATACGCAATACCGATGCGTATAAAAATTTAATGATATGGAAAAATGTTCCGAATTATTTTCTGATTGAACTGCCGTCCGGTAAATCTTTGACATCAATAACAATATGGCTTGACGGAGGACTCTTTTCCAAAGCGTCTTTTTCAACATCTTCCGCTTTACTGCCTTGCTCTTTCTTATCTTGAATGCCCTTGCTGTGCATTTGAGCACGAATTCCGGTCAAAGTCTTTTCAATTTCATCACCATATTGCATTCTTTGTGTAACCGAAGCAATTTTATCGATAATTCTGTCATCAATATTAGAGAACTGCTTATCATCAATTTTTCCCATAATTTTGATCGCCATACTATACTCTATTTTAGGGTATTGACTTAAAATGTTCGCTACTGCCAACATTTCTTTTTTATTAGGGTAGAAAGGCTTATCTGCTCTACGTTCAACCCCCAGTTCTTTGCTGGGAATATTGAGCAGAGTTAAAATTTGCTTATCAAGTCTTTTCTTATTATCGAATTTGGCCTTTTTCTTGAGCATTTTTCTTTCAAAATCGCTACGATGCTGCTCGGCTTTATCCCATAGTCCGGTAGCTTTTTCCAAATCAAAAATCTTGAACATTCCGCTTTCAATCATCTTCATATCTTCGGGTGATTTTTCAGCTTCTGCGGCGTTTTTCTCCAACATAGATTTCAAACTGTCAAACAAAATACCATATACCTGACTTCGGGTACCATCATCTTTGATTTTAGTGATTGTTTTGATGTTTTGAAACAAGTTATGCGCCGTGTTTTCCGGATTGTTTTCCAACTCGTTTTTGAGACTTTTTGCAAAGGCAATAACCACTTCTTTTTGCGGATTTTCAACTAAGCGAGCTAAATATTTATCAGGTGTTCCGGTGCCTTTTAAAATCTCTATCTTACCGAAAATATCATTTGCCATTTCGGAGGAGTGCTTAACTATTTGCGGATTTCTGACTTTGCGCACTGCGTGGGTATAAACCTTGTAAAAAGCTTTGTATACCTCACTATCCTGACGAGGATTATTATCATACGCTTCTACAATGGCATCAAGAGTTTTGATAATGTTTTCGGAATTACGATAGTTCATTTCCATTGCCGAGGTAAATATGGTGGCAAGCTGTGGCGCCCATTGCTTCCGATTCGCCGAAGTCGTTTCGTTAAATCCCATTGCTATTTTATCACGGCAATCTTCGAAAAATGCAGACAACTCATCGGATACGGCAATGCCGTCACGTTTGTTTTTAACTTCGGAAATAACTTGAGTTAAATCTTTAATGCCGTCATCCAAAGCCACATCAAAATCTGCTTTGCGATTATGAAAATCATCATAGACCTGTTCAATTTGGGAATTATCAAAATCTCTAATCATAGTGCGCCTCCTATGGTTAACACTTGAATTGTAGCACAAAAACAGTTTTTGTCAACTTATAAAAATATTCCGCCGAATATAAATCCGACGGAATATTATTCATCTAGCAGTATTTAATCAGGCGCTTTTTTGCCAACCTCGCAAAATATAGTCGCTCAGTTTTTCGCTAAAGAAAGAGCTGTCGGAAATGGCTTCGCCTTCGGCAATTTTTGCCTGATCCAATAACAAACGGGAAACTTCTTCCACGGTTTGTTTTTGGCTTTCATCAAACATTGCATCTGCCAATTTTATGATCAACGGGTGATACGGATTAACTTCCAAAATACGTGAGCTGGCAAAAGCCGTTTGTTGCTGATGATTGCGCATTAATCTTTCAAGGTGAATACTCATTTGTCCGTTCTCAACCGTTAAGCTGACCGGAGAATTGGTAAGCTTTTCGGTAGAGGTAACTTTGCCCACTTCATCTTTAAACAACTCGGCCATAAAATCAGTCAATTTTTTCAAACTGCCTTCGTCGGCTTTGGGAGTGTTGCGTTCCATTTTCAAATCCATATCGGCCTGCGAGATGTGTTTAATCGGATAGCCCTTATAATTGGTAAGTGTTTGTACCCAGAACTCATCAATCGGGTCGACGAGGAGCAAAACTTCCACATTGTTGGCATTAAAGGCTTCCAATTGCGGATTGTTACGCAGTGTCGGTATGTCATCACCGGTAATGTAATAAATATTGGTTTGTCCTTCTTTAACACGGGATATGTATTCATCAAGAGATGTCAAACGCTCTTTGTCGTTTGTGGAGTAAAAACGTGACAGAGAGGCGATTTCTTCACGATTTACGGCATCTTCGTAAATACCTTCCTTAAAAGCAATACCGAATATTTTCCAAAACTTCATATAGTCCTCGTAATCTTCGGAACGTTTTTTAAGTTCTTTTAAGATACGTCCGACGGTGCCGTTTTTGATTTTAGCGATTAGCGCATTTTGTTGCAGCATTTCTCGTGAAATATTAAGCGGTAAATCGGCGCTGTCGATAATTCCTTTAACAAAGCGTAAGTATGCCGGCATCAAATCTTCTACCTTATCGGAAATAAATACACGGTTAACGTAAAGCTTTAAGTTTTGCTGTCTGTCCGGTTGGAATAAATCATAAGGAGCCTCGGACGGAATATACAACAATCCGGTATATTCAATGCTTCCTTCTGCTTTGAAATGCAGACGCATCCACGGAGTGTCAAAATTGCGTGAAATATGATGATAAAATTCATTATATTGTTCGTCGGTTATATCAGCCTTATTCTTGGTCCATAAAGCCGAACCGGTATTGACTGTTTCTTCGCCGGCTTTACCCAAATCAAGGACAATAGGGTAATTTATGTGGTCGGAATAAGTGCGGATAATGTGACGCAAATAAATGGTATCGGTAAAATCTTTGGCATCTTCTTTTAAATAGAGCTTAATATCAGTACCGATTTTCTCACGAGTTGTTTCGCTGATTTCAAAGCCGTCTACACCGTTTGATTTCCATAAATAAGCTTGGGTTTCACCGGCACGGCGGGTGGTTACTTCCACTTTTTCGGCCACCATAAAGGCAGAATAAAAGCCTACGCCGAACTTACCGATTAAATCAACCACTGAGCCGTTATCCTTGGCATTGCGTACAAAATCGGCAGTGCCTGATTTGGCAATGGTCCCCAAATGATTAACCAAATCATCTTTATTCATACCGATACCGTTATCACTTACAATTAAGGTATTTTCTTCGGCATTAGGGGTAATAGTGATTTTAAAATCTCCGTTATCTTTGGCGATTCCAGGATTGGTAAGCGAATAATAACGCAATTTATCGCAGGCATCACTGGCGTTGGAAATCAGTTCACGTAAAAAAATGTACTTTTCCGAATATAGTGAATTTACTACAATATCAAGCAATTTGCTGACTTCGGTCTTGAATTTTTGTTTACTCATCACAAAATCTCCCATAAATTGAACTAATACATATATGGGATTATTTTTTTTGCTTCGCAAGATGGATAAGCAAAAATTTTAAATCAGACACAATTTCTTTTTATCTTCACGCTTTTTCAAAATTTCCAAATCACGTTCTATGGCAATTTTGTTTAAAATGGTCTTTACTATGTAATCTATCTCTTTGCCTTCACGATAATCAGCCGGCAGAGCAAAATTAACTCTGTTTTCTTTGAGTAATTTTATGGCCTTTTCCTTTTGTTTGCTGTGCGGTTTATATACGGC
>OMQI01000097.1 GCA_900313185.1 uncultured Rhodospirillaceae bacterium | reverse complement strand
GGACTCGAACTCTCGACATCTGGTACCACAAACCAGCGCTCTAACCAACTGAGCTACATCCGCCATAGGCAAATAACTTATTAACCTCAAAAAAATATAAAGTCAACAATAAAAATGCTTGTGGAAAAAAATATTGACAGTATCGATATAATTTGATACTTTCGTGCCAAAATAAAGTAATTATGTCAAATTTAAATAATTAATGTATGAATAATCAAAGAAAATTGTTTGAGGAGAGAATGAATGCTCTCAAACTCTCCGAAAGTGAAAAAAACTGTTACAGGCGATTGAATTTCAATCTTGTATGTTCTCGAGCTGCCCGTGATTATGAAGAGCTTTCCCGATTGGCCAAAAGAATTAAACCCGTGGTGAAAATCAATATCACGGAGAAAAAGGTGGTCTTTTGCGGTTTGGGAAGTGAAATCAGAAAAGCGCAGATTGTTGACGCCGCATTAAATGACAACTATCTCTCATCTCTGTTGGAAGCAAAGGTAAAAATAAAACCGATACCTTACGAATTAAAGAAGTTGGTGAAATTTACCTGCTATTTTCCGAGTGAAGATGAAAACGTTGCCAATTTAACGATTGCGGCAGTTTTACAGCAAGCTCCGAACAGTACAGCTCTGGCACGAACAGAATATTTTGAGGCTTGTTTTCTCTCGGATAATATGGCGGACAGTTATGATCAGATTTTGCAAAGTCATAAAGCTCATGTTATCTTGTATGCACCGGTAATACCTAAAGGCAATTTGCTTACTCAGGCAGAAAGAGAATTACCGTCATCTGAAGATGAAGATAAGGCCGAAAGCAAGAAGAAAGCAGAGGAAAAGCAACCTTGCCGAGTTATTCCGCTTCGTCGTCGCACTCAATGACAGAAATATTAATATTCTAAAAATTAAAAATTATGCAAAGAAAGATTATTAAATTTTGTGCACTGCTGTTGACAGGCGTGTTATGTTGGTTGGCCGGAGATTGGTTCGTATCGCAGGGACGGATATTCCCTATGCTAATGCATTGCTTGTTTACAACGGTGTTGTTTTACTGTCTTCCGTTGGTGATTTTTAAGCAGGGTGACTATCGTTTGATGGGCTTTGTGTTGGAGATTATACTCGGCTTTATGCTATTCTTGTGGTTGTATCTCAACGGCACGGCCGGAATTAAAGTTATATCCGATATTGCTTGGGCAGAGCTCTTGATGTTCGATGCTGCTTGTATTTTGGCAGCCGGATTTGGCGGAGCTTTGTATTATACCTCACCTTCTCATAATAAACAGTATTAAAGTATGGCGGATATTAATGCAATTGCAGAGGCTCTGGTGAATATATCTTCGGAAGAAGTTGCCGAATTGGCAAAAGTTTTGCAGGATGAATATGGTATCACAGCCAAGACAGAAGAAAAAACATCTGTTGTGCAAAAGAATTTTATAAAGAAAATTCCCAAACACACCGGATATAAAAAATGAAAAGTATCGTCGGTTAAAACCGGCGATATTTTTTTTATCTGCTTTAAGGCATTATTTATATTTTACATATAGAATATCCTAAAATTTCAGATAAGGAAAAGTAAATGAATAAAATATCTCAAGCCTTTATATTGGCTGCCGGACGCGGTAAACGTATGCAACATCTGACAGATGATAAACCAAAACCTTTGGTTACGGTTGCCGGAAAATGTTTAATTGATTATAATATCGAGCATATCAAGGCTGTCGGAATAAAGGATTGCATAGTAAATCTTTGTTATAAAGGGGATATGATTCGTTCGCATTTGCAAGAACGCAGTGATATGAATTTTATTTTTTCAGAAGAAGAAGAGGCTTTGGAAACCGGCGGAGGTATCAAAAATGCCTTGCCTAAAATGCGCAATGAGGCTTTTTTTGTGATTAACAGCGATGCGTTGTGGAGCGATGAAAACGGAAAACAATTGCTGGAAGAAATGGCTAAAGCTTGGGACGAAAATAAGTTTGATATGATGCTGATGTTGCAACCTATTGAACAAGCATACGGAGTTGGGGCAAACGGTGATTATTCGTTGGACTTGTCAAATCAGCCGCAACGTCGTCTTGATGCAACGCAAAAAGTACCGTATTTATATGGCGGAGTTTTAATTTGTCATCCGCGGGTATTTGATGATGAACCGCAAGGTTGTTATTCTTTGATAAGAATTTTTGATAAACTCGAAAAATCCGGCAGGTTAGGGGCATACATTCACCAAGGAAAGTGGTTCCACGTCGGTGATCCTGATGCCAAACAGATTGCAGAGCAATATTTTGCTTAAGCAAATCTGCCGTCAAAGCGATAAAATTTGAAAGGCTGTAATTTAGGGCGATTTTGCAGCTCGGTAGTCGGATACATTCCCACCGGTTGTTTAAACATATTTTGCACCAAATGTTCGGTATCGATACCGTATTTGTTATTTATGTAATCCCTTAAATCATAAGCTTGCTGTTCATACGACAGTTTTTTGATATGATAGAAAGATTTGTTTTTTTCCAAACGGTCGTGAATGCTCATAATCTGTTTGCCACGAGAGAATAAGTCAGCAAGCTGGATTATCCGATCATAGTCATTGTATTCCAAATCGGAAAGGTATTCTTTTACCTGATTGAAAAGTTTAGGGCGATAAGTTGGATAATCGCTTTTTTTAATGTCTTTGCTGATAAAACCGTGAGTCAGGCAGATAGGAGCCAAATCAGGGTATCCGTGTTCTACCAAATAGTTGAAACCTTCGATTCCGTGCGGGACTTTGGTAACCGTTTCATCTTTAATACGTCCGATGTCGTGCAAGAGTCCTAAGGAATACGCCGTATCCGGATTGAGTCTGCCATTGGAATTTTTAGCGATTCCTTCGGCTATTTTAGCCACATTGAAAACGTGAACAGCGTGTTCGAATATAATTTTGAGATGAGAACCGTTACGCACCCGTTCCTGCAAATAGTAGCAAGCAAGCTTAAGCGCTTCTTGGCGGGAAATTTTGTTTTCATAGTCCGTCTGCATAAAGGTTCCAATACAAAAAGTGATTAATAAATTATCCAGACTATATAGATAATGTTTTTGATTGGCAAGTTATTTTTATCAGATTATCCAATAAACTTTTGTTACGAAATATTTAAACCGATTGACAATCGCAACAAAAGGTATTAAGCAAGTTTTTAGTGCAGGCGTAGCTCATCAGGATAGAGCGACTTCCTCCTAAGAAGTAGGCAGGCGGTTCGAGTCCGCCCGCTTGCACCATT
>OMQI01000042.1 GCA_900313185.1 uncultured Rhodospirillaceae bacterium | reverse complement strand
TTTTATAAAGGAATTTTAAAATGGCAGATATTACAGCCGCTATGGTAAAAGAATTGAGAGAAAGCACCGGCGCCGGTATGCTTGATTGCAAAAAGGCTCTGGTTGAATCAAACGGAAATATGGAACAAGCTGTTGACTGGTTGCGTAAAAAAGGCTTAGCTTCAGCTGCCAAAAAATCCAGCCGTATTGCTGCCGAAGGTTTGGTTGCGGTTACGGTTAAAGGTAACAAAGGTGCAGCTGTTGAAGTTAACTCCGAAACCGATTTCGTTGCTAAAAACGAAATTTTCCAAGCTTTTGTTGCTGATGCTGTTGAAGCTGCTTTGGATACCAACAGCGATGTTGAAGCTTTGAAAAATGCAAAAGACGCTTCCAGCGGTAAAACATTCGGTGAACGTTTGACCGATATGGTTGCCCGCATCGGTGAAAATATGAATTTACGTCGTACAAAAGTTGTTTCGGTTAACAATGGTTTGATTTGTTCGTATGTTCATAACGTTGCTCGTGACAACTTGGGTAAAATCGGTGTATTGGTTGCTTTAGAATCAACTGCCGATAAAGCTCAATTGGCTGATTTAGGTAAGCACATTGCTATGCACATTGCTGCTAACGCTCCGATTGCTTTAAATATTGCAGGTGTTGATGCTGCTGCCGTTGAACACGAAAAAGAAATTTTCCGTGAACAGGCTGCGGCTTCCGGCAAACCTGCCAACATCATTGAAAAAATGATTGAAGGCCGTATCCGTAAATTCTATGAAGAAGTTGTTTTGGAAGAACAATCTTATGTTATGGACCCGGATAAGAAAGTTAAGGATGTGGTTGCCGATAAAGCTAAAGAATGCGGTGCTGATATTAAAATCAGCGATTATGTATTCTTCAAATTGGGTGACGGCTTGCAAAAGAAGGAAGAAGATTTTGCTGCCGAAGTTAATGCTCAATTAGCGAAATAATCACTAACGGAACAAATAAACGAAGGCGCTTTTTCTTGTTTTAAGGAAAGTGCCTTCATTTTTTTTCAAAAGGCTGACAGAATGAATGAAGAAATACAAAATTCGGAAATAATAGAACAAGAAAATATGAAAACCATATTTGATTGTTGGACCGATGCCATTAAGCGTTTCTTTGATATTAACGGGCGCACCACTCGTTATGAATTTTGGGCGTTTCAAACCGTCAGTTTATTTATATTTATTTTAGCGGCTCTGATTGGTTTTTGCTTTGGTTTATATAAAATAGTTTTTGAAATTTATGCCCTGTATTTTTTGGCACCGGCAATGACCATAAGCATTCGCCGCCTGCACGATATGGGATTATCGGGAAAATGGGCTGTTCCGGCCTTAGTGCTCGCCATAATAATGCTGATTTCTTGGGAAATCGGCACCGATTTTACCTTTTTACCGCTGTTTTTGTTATTGTGTTATATAAGCTATTTGTATAGTATGCTGAGCGACAATGGTGACAAAGAAGATAACATTTACGGTAAAAAAGTTGTTGAGCCGGAAATATACAATCAAGACAGCCGAGTATTTATTATCTTTATGGCGCTTTTTTTGAGTGCTTTGTGGATAATTTTTTTGATAAAAGCCTTATACTAATCCCCTATAAATACTGCTCTACCGCTAAATTCAGACATTTTCCGTAACAATTGGTAACATATTGTTAAAAGCATTTATGCAAAATTTATGATATATAATATCATACAAATTTGTAGTCAGCTAAATTATAAAGGATTTTCTATGAGCAATACAATCAAAGTTGCCGTTATCGGCGCCGGAATGATGGGTAAAAACCATTTAAGAACCTATAAAACAATGCAAGGCGTTGAATTGGTCGGCGTTTATGATGTTTTTCCGGAAGCAGCCAAAACAGCGGCAGAAATGTTTGGCATAAAAGCTTTCTCTTCAATGGAAGAAGTTGCCGCCAATGTTGATGCGGTAAGTGTTGTTACCACCTCGGTTACTCACGCCGATGTCGGTGAATTTTTTATGAACAAAGGTATCCATTGTATGATGGAAAAACCGCTTGCAACCACCGAAGAAGGTTGTATGCGCCTAATTAATGCCGCCAAAAACAACAATGTTGTGTTGATGGTTGGTCATATTGAACGTTTCAATCCGGCTGTTGAACAAATGGGCAAGCTGTTATCCGACACTTCCAAAATTCGCTCGTTGACGGCACAAAGAATGTCAGCTGCCAGCGGACGTATTACCGATGTTGATGTGGCAATGGATTTGATGATTCACGATGTTGAAGTTATTCAATCTTTGGTACAATCTCCGGTAATAAACGTTCAAACCGCTTCGGTTAAAACCAAAGAAAGTCCGCAAGGTAAGGATTACATTACTGCTTTGTTGGAATTTGCCAATGGTGCCACTGCCAATATTACCGCCAGCCGTATCACTCAATCGAGAGTTCGTACTTTGACAGTCACCACTGATACCAACTATATTGATATGGACTTCATTAATCAAAGCATTAACGTTCATACTCAAGGTCGTATGCCTTATGTTAATCAGGAAGAAATTCCGGAGTGGATGAATTACGGATTAAAAGGTAGTGTTGAACAATTGTTCATTCCAACCAATCAGCCTTTATTGGCAGAATTAAATCACTTTGTTAAATGTGTAAACGGTGAAGCTACGCCACGTGTAAACGGCGAACAGGCTTTGGATGCCTTACGGGTAATTTGGGAGGTTGAAGAAAAACTCGGTTTTTTGGATAATTCTAAATCTGAAAAAAAGAGTAAATCAAAAGCAGCCTAAAAACCGTCTTAAAATTAAAATATATCAGCTCCGTTAATAAAAACGGAGCTTTTTTGTTATTATGCTTTAGGGATTTTTTAAGACTATTCTTTATATCCTGTATGGGGAGAAAAAAATGAGCACGATTTTAGTAACCGGCGGAACAGGATTTATCGGTTCCAATTTATGCAGTTATTTGCTTCAAGGTAACAATAAAGTTATTTGCGTTGATAATAACTATACCGGAAGTTTGGATAATATCACCGGATTATTGAAAAATCGCAATTTCAAATTTATCAACTTTGATATTACCGAACCTTTTGATTTTAATGAAAAGGTTGATTTCATTTATAACTTAGCCTGTCCGGCATCTCCAAAATATTATCAGGGCAGGCACGCCATTCAAACAACTAAAGCCTGTGTTTATGGAGCAATGAATATGTTGGAATTGGCAAAGAAAAATGATGCGGTGATTTTGCAAACTTCTACATCGGAAATATATGGCGAACCGCAAATTCATCCTCAAGTCGAAAGTTATCGGGGAAATGTTAATCCGATAGGTATTCGTTCCTGTTATGATGAGGGAAAACGTTGTGCCGAAAGTTTATTCTTTGACTATT
>OMQI01000159.1 GCA_900313185.1 uncultured Rhodospirillaceae bacterium | reverse complement strand
GGAAGACAGAATTATCCGTATTGCCACCAAAGACAATTTTTGGCAGATGGGTGATACCGGTCCGTGTGGTCCTTGTTCCGAAATCTTTTATGACCACGGTCCGGAAGTTTGGGGCGGCTTGCCGGGGACTCCGGAAGAAGACGGTGACCGTTTTATAGAAATTTGGAATCTGGTGTTTGACCAGTTTGAAGATTTGCCTGACGGTTCAAGAATTAACTTAAAACGCCCGTCAATTGATACCGGTATGGGCTTGGAACGTATTGCCGCTATTTTGCAAGGCGTTCACTCTAATTTTGATACCGATATGTTTAAACATATTATCAAAGCCATTGCCGATATTGCCAATACCGATCCGAATGGTCCGTTGCAAGCTTCTCACAATGTAATTGCCGACCACTTGCGTTCTATCAGCTTTTTGATTGCTGACGGCGTATTGCCGTCTAATGAGGGCAGAGGATATGTTTTGCGTCGTATTATGCGTCGTGCAATGCGCCACGCTTATTTACTGGGTGTTAAAGAGCCGATGATATATAAGTTGTTGCCGGTATTACAGCAGGAAATGGGTGAGGCTTATCCGGAATTGTATGCTCGTGAAAATTTAATCAGAGAAACCATTGCCATTGAAGAAGAACGTTTCGGACGCACTTTGGATAAGGGTATGAAATTACTTGATGATGAAGTTGCCAAACTGGCAAGCGGAAGCAAGCTTTCCGGTGATACGGCTTTCAAACTTTATGATACTTACGGTTTCCCGCTCGATTTAACTCAAGATGCTTTGAAAAGCAAAAATATTGAAGTTGATGTTGAAGGTTTTAATGCCTGTATGGAAAAACAAAAAGCCGAAGCCCGCAAAAACTGGGCCGGTTCCGGAGATGAAGGAGTGGCTAAAGTTTGGTATGGTATTCAAGATAAAACCGGTGCCAGCGAATTTTTGGGATATAATACCTTAAAAACTGATGCTGAAGTTAAGGCTTTGGTGCAAAATAATTGCGAAGTAAATGAAGTTACTTCCGGCACATTTGAGTTGGTGGCAAATCAGACGCCGTTTTATGGAGAGTGTGGCGGACAGGTTGGTGATATCGGCACAATCAGCGGTAAGAATTTCACTGCCGAAGTGGTCGATTGCAAACGCAAATTGAATGATATTTTTGTGCATATTTGCGAGCTTAAAAGCGGTGCGGTGAAAGTAGGGGATTTTGCTTGTTTTGAAGTTGATGCCAAAAATCGTGCCCGTATTTGTGCCAATCACTCGGTAACTCACTTGGCGCATAAAGCATTGAAAATGGTGCTTGGCGACCACGTGGCGCAGAAAGGTTCTATGGTGGAAGCTTCACGTATGCGCTTTGATATTTCTCATCCGAAACAAGTAACCGCTGAACAAATCAGACAGGTTGAAGATATTGTTAACGAGCAAATTCGTAAAGATTTGCCGGTTTGCACGGTGATTATGAATAAAGACGAAGCGGTTAAACTCGGAGCAATGGCTTTGTTTGATGAAAAATATGGCGAAGACGTGCGTGTTGTTTCAATGGGTGATGAAAAAGCTCCGTTCTCTCGTGAATTGTGCGGCGGAACGCATGTTTGCTCAACCGGTAATATCGGATATTTTCATATTCTTTCGGAATCGGCGGTGGCAGCCGGAGTTCGTCGTTTGGAATGCGTGACCGGTATCGGCGCCGATGAATATGTGCGTGATGTTGAACATAAGTTGCATTCGGCGGCTGACAGTTTGAAAACCAATATTAACGACTTGCAGGCTCGTATTGCCAACTTATTGGATGAACGCAAGAAAATGGAAACCGAAATCTTTAATTTGAAAAAGAGTTTGGCGGCAGGTTCTGGTGCGGCTAAAGATGAAGTTGAAACCGTTAACGGAGTCAAGTTTGTCGGGAAATTGGTGCCGGATGCCCACCCTAAAGAACTGAAATCTTTTGTTGATGATATTATGCAAAAAATCGGTTCCGGTGTAATAGTGTTATGCTCGGATAAGGATGGTAAGGCCTCAGTGGTGGTTGGCGTAAGTCATGATTTAACTGCAAAAAATAATGCGGTTGATATGGTGCGTGCCGCAGCCGGAGTTTTAGGCGGACAAGGCGGAGGAGGCAGACCTGATATGGCTCAGGCCGGCGGTTCCGATGTTACGAAAATTGATGAAGCAATCGCCAAAGTAAAGCAAATGGTTGCGTAAAAATATATGGCCCTCATATTTGAGGGCTTTGTGCTTAGAAAGGATTAAAATGCGAAAATTCGGATTTAAAATTTTTAATTCAAATTTACAAAATGCACCGGAATTTGTGAAAGAGTGTGCCGATTATGTCAGACAGAAAAAAGATATGTTTGTGGAGCTGATGGTTTTAACCGACAGACCGCAGTCAGAATTATATGAGTTGAAAAAAATATTGAAAGATGTTGAGGTGAGGATTCACTGTGTTCATTCTTCATATATTTTTGATGCCGGCAATAAGAGTTTGGAAAAAGTAAATCGGCAGATGTTTGAATATACGCAATTTGCGGCTGATATGTTTAACTCGAAAAGTATTGTGGTGCATTCCGGTAATGGTCATGGAAAAGAATATCTTGATGAAACGGTTAGGCAATTTAAGTTATTTAATGATAAACGGATAGTTGTCGAAAATTTACCGTATATTGATGATAACGGCGATGATTTGAGCGGTAGCACCGCAGATGAGATAAAATATGTTATGGATAAAACCGGTTGTGGTTTTTGCTTTGATTTTTCACACGCTCTTTGTGCCGCAATTACTTTAGGAATTGATAAAGAAAAACAGCTTAAAAGCTTTTTTGATTTGCAACCGACCGTATATCACATGTGTGACGGAGATTTAAATGAAGCAGAGGATAAGCATTTGCATTTTGGCGAAGGTAATTATCCGCTTAAGCACTTTTTGAACGATTTTACCGCAGAAGATGCTTATATTACGATGGAAACCGGAGAATTTTCTTTGCACAATGATTTGAATGTGAAAGATTATGAATACCTTAAATCCTTATAAATATATCGGCCAGACGGTTGAGGTTGTTATGGACAGGCCTTTAGGGAGTTTACATCCTAAACACGGTTTTGCATATTCGGTTAATTACGGATATATACCGCACACAATAGCAGGTGACGGCGAAGAGTTGGATGCGTATGTTTTGAGAGTTGAAGAACCACTTGAACGGTTTAGAGGAAAATGTGTAGCAGTTGTGCATCGTTTAGACGATAATGACGACAAATTGATTGTTATTCCCGAAAAAGATAAAATCAGTGATAGCGAAATCGAAGAGCAAATTGCTTTTCAGGAAAAATGGTTTAAGCATATTTTGGTGCGCAATTCCAATGTCAGTAAAGCGCATTTTGGGGTATATGGGGTAATTATAAAAAACGATAAAATTTTGCTGATTAAAAAAACACGTGGCCCTTATACCGGACTTTATGATTTACCGGGAGGAAGTCAGGAGCAAGGTGAGAGTTATGCAGATACGCTTAAGCGTGAGATAAAAGAAGAAACCGGTTGCACGCTGGAAAAATATGCCAACGAGCGAAGTAAATCGATTATTTTTTCCGATTTTACGGTGGCAAGCGGTGAAAGCGGAGTTTTGCAGCATAATGCGGTTTTGTATGATGCAGAGATAAGCGGGGAACCTCAGATTTGCGGTGATGGTTTGGATTCCGGCGGAGCTGTTTGGGTTAGCATTGACAAACTGACATCGCAGAATGCCACTCCTTATATTTTGATAGCAATAAATAAACCGATGATTTCTGTGGTTGATAAAAATGATGAAGTGATAGCAACTCATCTTAGGGGAATGCCTTTGGGACAAGGGCGTTTTGTGATGATTGCCGCAGTTTTGTTGTTTAATTCTGCCGGAAATTTGATATTGCAGAAAATAGCAAAGCATAAAAAATGGGGCGGGTTGTGGAATTATTCGGCGGCCGGGCACGTTGATGCCGGCGAGGATTATGAAACAGCCGCTAAAAGAGAATTAAAAGAAGAATTAGGTATTGATGCTGATTTGGAAGAGGAAGTTGCAGCTTTTCCGGTTATTATAGATGGAAAACAAACTGCGTTTCATCACGTGTTTACGGCGCATTCCGATGCGAAAATATTGCCGGACGAAAGTGAAATATCCGAGATAAAAGAAATATCATTAAACGAATTGAGAATTGCCATAAAGCAAAATCCGGAGCAGTTTTTCATAGCATTTATGACGGCAATTAATAAATATTTGGCAGGAGATAAAAATGTATGAAATTATAGAAAACGGTGCAAACATAGCACCTGATGTAAAAATAGGAAATTATACGGTTATCAGATCAGGCGCCAAAATCGGAAAAGGATGTGTAATCGGAGATTTTTGCCATATTGATGCCAATGTGGTAATAGGGGAAAATAACTATATTTTTAGTGGTGTTCATATAACCGGAAATACGCATATCGGCAATGATAATTATATTGAAGATAATACAATAATCGGTTTACCAAGCAAACATATCGGTTATCATCTTTATGAAGGCAGAGTTATTATCGGAAACAATAATTTTATCGGTAACGGTTGTGCCATAGATTGCGGTAATAATCATTTATCACATAAACATCCGGAATTGTTGCCGTATTTACAAACATATTTGGATGAAAAGCAAGATTTTGAAGATGCGACTATTATCGGTGACAGGTGCTATATATTGAATAATGTAACCATCCACCATAATTGTCGAGTTGGCTTGGGAAATATTAGAAATTCGCAAAGCGAATATGATACGATTATTTGTACCGGTTGTTGCTTAAACGGATTTGTCAGACTTGGTAAAGGAGCCGAATTAGGTAGCGGAACTTATATTAGAGAATTTGCATGCTTGGGAGAAGGATGCTATACGGCGATGAGTTCTCATATTGTTAAAGATGTTGAACCGTTTTCTTTTATATTGAAGAATAAAAGTAACGGTGATGCCACAAAACTTATTGACAAGTTTAATATATCTTCTGATGAACTTACCGAATTGCGACTTAATTTTAAAAAGCATCGCAGTAGTAAATTAGAGGCTTATTAAGTTTTAACAGAAAACAACTTGACAAAATAAACAAATTAAGGTATATTCGGCAATATACAAATTACTACCTATATCAATTTTAATTTCAGGATAACATAAGATGGAAAAAGAGTATAAAGTTTCCGGCACTTTTTTGCGCCAAAGTATAAATGAAATGAAAAGAATCCGTACGGGAGCCTATTCCGAAGCAAAACACAGCAAAAAAACGCTTTTGCAAGAAAAAGCAGACGAGTATTTTGAGGCTTATAAAGCCGGTAAATTAGATGTGAATAAAGATGATTTACCGACTTTTGCCCAATATGTAGATGCTTTTTCAAAGGGTAATGAAAAAGAGCAATTACTTGATAAAGTGCAAAAGGCTGCTGATTTTGATGTCAGAGATTTTTTGCAAAAAGATTCCAGAAGTTGGTGGCAAAAATTACTCAATAAGGAAAAGTATGAGTTATCTGCTTCGCAAATGAATCGGAAGATTAAAAAATTTGTTGCGGCAAAACAGAAATTGGAAAATTCCGGATATTACAGCTTTGCAGCAGCTCGCAGCGTTGAAAAATCTTGTGACGAGGCCGAAATTTTTATAGATGCGTATAACAAAGGTGAATTTTCGCCTAATCCTGAAGATAAAGATGCTTTTGCCAAATATATTAAAACAGTGGGGAATTTTTATGAGGGAAGCCCTGCCGAAAAGGCTCTCAAGAAGTTAAAGGAAAGCAAATCCGAGCCGGTTAATAAGCAAAAACGCAGAAGCTTACTTTCATTTTTCAAGCTTAAAGAAGTTAAGTATGCTTTGGGCGGAGTGGCATTGACCGCAGTGATGGGTATCGGAGCTTGGTTCGGTTTCGGAGGAAATAATAAAAAGCAAGATGCTCCTAAAAGCAAGCAACCGATTGTTAATATAATAACAAAATTATCGACTCCGAAAATGGCAATGCCGGAGGCATTTGATTATTCTTTGGATAAGTTTATTAAGATGGAAACCGCAAATACTTTGCCGAATATGCAAATATCGGCTTCGGCAGGAGATGATTTTTATAACAGCCGTATTTCGATGTTTTCTTCTGAAACTAAGAAAAAAGCAATGCAAAAAGCTTTGGCTGAAAATATGGATAGGGGTATTATATCTTTGCCGCAAGGTATCAGCCCGAGCAGATTTTTATATGCTAAGTTGATTTATCAAAAGTATGGTTTTAAGGATATTGCCAAAGAGTTTGATAAGGCATTGACGGCTGATAAGGCTCTTTCGGTTGAAACACAAGTTAAATTATACGATTACGTCAGCAAAGCCGGAGCCAAAGGCTTAGGAGTGCGTGATATGGCGTATAGACACAGCTATGGTAAGCAAAATAATGTTCATAAGAATTTAGCACAGGTTATGAAAGAAAATCGAGCTAATTTACGTTAAATCTATAAAACAGAAAGCCGTTGAAAAGCGGCTTTTTGTTTTTTGAACTTGTATTTATTCCTCGTTTAGCAGTGGAATGATATTAATGACCGGCGTTTCATAAGGATGAATGCGTTTTATGGCTTCTAAGGTTATATTCAAATTTTCTGCTAAAATACGAACTTCAACTTTTAATTCCGGTTCTTGACTTATATTGTTTGCCTTTCCTAAGTATGGCTTGGCATTTTCCAAGGGTCGCCACGTGCCGATAACTTCACTGTAAGATAAACAAGAATCGTAGTTTCCGATATGTCCGGCATCAACACTTTGCAGAGCTGATTGCAATTGGGATAAGTGCGTTTTCGGTATGAATATTTCTAATTTACAAAATTGCATTTAATAACCTCTCTGTTTTGAGTAAATTATTAGCAAAATAAAATAATATGTAAACGATTTTTTGAAATACCAAACGAAAACAGATGAAATATTGATAAAGTCATCTTTAAAAGAAAAATTCAATGTATTGTTTGAAAACGATAAATTATTTTACTTGTCATTGACCTTTATAAAGACAGAACATTTATTATACTCGCATTCGCAGGCTTTTTTTGCATTTTCAATGGTGAGAGGAGTGTTTTGATATTTGCCTAATTTGGGAGTTCCGAATTTTATATCATTTGTCCACCACTTTATCGTAGCTATATAGGTGCATATGTCTTTAGATAACTTATTTATTTTAAGTGAAAATGCTTTGTTATCTCCTTTTTTAAGGGCATCTGCCGGCTTAATAGTCATATCATACTTCTTATAATCGGGACTTGATGCGTATTCATCTACTTTTTGTGCCCTCAAATTTTTGTAACTATCTTGATTAGAATATAATGTACTTATGGTTGATATAAGCATTGAAATGGAATCTGTAAGGTTATTTAACTTTTCTTTTTTTGTTTTTGTGATATTTTGCTCTTTCCACACATTATATATTTTGTCTTTTAAGGCGTCATCAAGATAATCACTCTTAAGTATAGGCACCAGTTCTTCATCATTGGGAACCGCATCATAATCTAATAATGTTTCCACAATTTTTTTTGAGATTGTATCATTTTCTCCATTCTCTCTGATTGCCCAATACAATAAAGAATTGCCCGTAGATGATTTTGCATTTACATTGGCACCTGATTTTATTAACATCTCTATGATTTCTTCACTATTTTGTTTAATTGCGTAAATCAGAGCTGTTTCCCCGTTGTTATCTTTAATTTCGGTATTTGCTCCGTGTTTCAGCAGCATTTCGACGATTTCCGGATTTTTAACAAGGGTTGCAAACATCAAAGGCGTTATTCCGTCTGGCGACATTTGGGCGTCCACATCGGCACTACGTTCTATCACCATCCTAAACATTTCCGGAGTTAATCCGGAGGCTATATGTAAAGCAGTCACACCATTCGTATCTTTTGCATCAACACTGGCACCTTTATTTATTAATGTCTTTGCGATTTTGGTATATTTTTTCATCAGAGCATATAACAATGGTGTTCTGCCATTGTTATCTTTTGCATTCACATTTGCCCCATATCTTAGCAGTAGTTCGACGATTTTGTTATTTTCATCGTTATAACGATTAGCTGCATACATTAGAGCTGTCTTACCATTTTCACTTTTTACATTAACATCGGCTTCATTTTCAAGAAGTACTTCTATAATTTCAGGATTTTCGTTATAGCGAACCGCTAACATTAGAGGAGAACATTCCAGATCATCTTTGGCATTAATATCCGCATTGTATTTTAAAAGTGTTTTTATAACTTCAGGATTTGAATTATAACAAGCTGCGTACATTAGAGGAGACCAAGCATCTCCCGAATCCGTAGCATTAACATCAACATCTTGTTTAAGAATTATCTCTATAATTTCGGGATTTTTGTTATAACGAGCAGCTAACATTAAGGGTGTCACATGATCTTTGCCTTCAACATTCACATCAGCACCTTGAGCAATATATTCTTCTAACTGTTCAGGAGTGATGGTTTTCATCAACTTTTCATCAGCCAGAATATTTTTATCGATTGTTTGTGTCGCAAGTGTATTGTCTGAATCAATATCCTCAACTTGTGCATAGACTGATTGACCTTGAAAAACAATCCCAATTCCTAAAATCAAAGCTAAAATATATTTTCTCATTTGTCAGTTTCCCCAAAGCATTTGAAATTACCCAATAAAATATTACTTATCTCATAATATATTGTGATTTTATATTGTCAATACTTAAAAAATACAAGTTTATTGCGTGGAACTTAAAATGCAATGGTATTAATATTTTTGATGGAGTATGGTCCAATGCATAAAGACGATTTCATATATAATATAGGCAGGCGAGTTGCTTTTTTGAGAAAAACAAAAGGTGTCAGTCAGGAAGAATTGGCTGCCAGATGCGAAAGAGTCGTGAATACAATCTCCAATTTAGAAAGAGGACTGGGTGATCCGAAAATATCTACACTCAAGAAAATAGCCCAAAGTCTTGATACTAGTTTACTTGCAATTCTTGATGTTGAAGAAGTTAATAATTCGGATTATAAGAAATCAAGCGAAATTGCCATAAATCGTATAGTAGCATTGTTGAAAAAATTAGATGAGAATACTTTAAGTATTCTTGAAAAACAGATTGAAGGTTTATGCAAATCAAAAAGTAAATCCGATTGAAATTTTTGGGCTTTCGTTATAATTTATGCAATAATGGTTTAACAAACGAAAAAGCACCTTTGATAAGGTGCTTTTTGTAATGGTGCCGCTTAGGAGACTCGAACACCCGACCCACGCATTACGAATGCGTTGCTCTACCAACTGAGCTAAAGCGGCGTAACAAAGTTATTGATAAAACACTTTGTTATATTTTGCAAGCATTAATTTTTATTTACTCGTCTTTTTCCGAAACTTGCGGTTCCATTGTTTCGCTACTTGGTTTATTGATAACGATTTGCGGGAACGGAATCTCAATACCTTCTTCATTGAAACGCTTAAATATTTCATAACGCACTTCGCTAGGTACCGTCCAACCTTTCCATATATCGCTTACGTAAAAACGAAGTTCAAAATCCAAACTGCTGGAACCGAAATCTTTGAAAAGAACATAAGGAGCAGGAGATGTCATTATTTTACGATTTTTCTTGGCACATTCAAGCAAGATATTTTTTACCTGTTCCGGATTGCTGCCATAAGAAACACCGACTGCTACGCTTTGTCTGGACATTGCGTCACCATGCGTCATATTGGTGACAGATGATGAAATCAATGTCGCGTTCGGAATGATAATACTGGTTTTGTTAAACGCCAATAATTCGGTTGAACGAATATTAATTTGTTTAATGGTTCCCTCGGTTCCGTTAAGCATTACCCAATCGCCAACCTTAAACGGACGCTCCAATAAGATAATTACACCGGCTACCAAGTTCTTAATAACATCTTGCAAACCGAAACCGATACCTACCGATAATGCACCGGCGATAAAGGCGAGGTTTGTAAGGTCAATACCTACGGCAACAATCGCCAGAAGGATGGATATGATGAAGCCTAAGAAACTGAAACCGGAAATCAGCGAGTGTCTTACCCCGTCATCCATATCTATTTTGCTTAGGACATTGCTCGCCAAATGAACTTTCAAAAAGCGCATTATTGCCAATGAACCGAAGAACACACCTATTCCGAGAGCAATGGCGATTATCGAAATTTCTATGCCGCCGATTTTAAATCCGAATAGCAATTTACGTGCTACCTGAAGTATGAAATCTCCCGGTAAACCCCACAAATTCAAAAGCGAGAAAATCAGCATTAAAATAAATATAGGATTAATGATTACACGCAACCAGAATTCCATTTTACCGATAAATCTTTTACTGGTGCGATATTTTCTCATCCATGGGCCGGCTACAATCAGTCGTTTTATAATATCAATAACCGAACGACGAACAACTTCATAAATACCGATAAAGATAAGTGATATGATTATATGATTGAATATAAACAAGGAAAGTTCCGGATATCCGACCAAAGATAATGCAAAAATGATGAATGAGCATAGATGACAAAACAGAATCATTTTAAATCCACGATCGACAGAGGCTTCATCATCTTCGTTCATTGTTTCATAGTTTTCGGATTTCTTTTCATCTTTATAGGTATCAAAAGCAATTTTTGAAAACCACATTAAGAAAAAGGCTTTTACGGCACTTGACAACATCATTAAGAAATGTACGGTGTCAGTGGAATATTCCTGCTTTTGCGCTACGATAACCTGAAAAACCGCTATTGAGTTTATAATGATGAACCAGAAAATCATTCTTGTGAAACGCATTGCTTTTTCGGTGCGAATATTTACCAAGCGCCAATTAGGATAATGCGGAGCAAATGTAACACGTGAAATAGTGGCTTCAACGATTGCCAGCAAACAAGTGAAAGCGGCGGACATTAAAACCGTATTAAGTAGGGTGTCACCAAATATTTTAGTGCTTACCATCCATAATATACAACCACCAACCAAAAAAGCAAAAATCAAACCACGAGCAGTGGCAACTGCAATGGCAGCCACAACCTTGCGATTGAAATGAGGTATTTTTATATCGTCTTTGTAACCCCAGTATTTCAATATAAATCGGCGCAAAAATACGGCTACGACAAAGGCAATCATCAAAATCATTATCATGGTTACAACACTCAAAAGAGCATACGATTTTTGACTTTCCGGCAGATTTTTATACCAGTCTATCGGAGACATGGTAACATCCCAGAAAAAGATGACATAAGCTTTTATTCCGCGGAAAAATACCATCGGATTTATGATTGCCGATTGCTTGGTCATCAAATCTCCGTATATCTTTTGATTGCGGACATTTAATATTTTACCGGTTAAATCCTCTAACTGAACCAACAAAAGGTCAATTTCTTTAATGATTTTATCGTATGCAGCCATTTTAAGCATCAATTGCGAACGTTGTTGCGTTACTTCTTCATCTTCGCTACCGTCATCTTTAGGTGCCTCGCCGAATACATCAAGTTGTCTTTGGATAAATTTTATCTGCTTAACCAAATCCTTGCGATTTTCCATTAATTGGGCATCAGTAGTACTCAAGTACGAAACATATTCATCGATTTTTTCTGCAGAAATGGTATTTTCACTTAATTCTTCCTGAATTTTTTTGATTGTTTCGTTTATGCCGACAAAATCAACATTAATAGAAGATTTTTCCGCTTCGGTCAAAATTTCCGGTTCTTTGGGATTAAGATAACTCTTAGGTTCGGCAAATGTTGTCGTTGAAAAGAACAAAGTACCAAGGAACAAAGCTGCAAATAATGTTTTCGCAAGTAGTTTTTTCATGGCGTTTCCTATTTTTTCAAAATCAATTTTAGCAAGTTATAAGCATTTTGGGCTGTTCCGGCACGTAAATCATCGGCCACACACCAAAAACTGAAACCGTTTTCAACCGAAATGTCCTGACGAAGCCTACTGACATAAATATCGCTTTCGCCTTGAATGTCGCTTAGAGATACATATCCGCAATCGACGTGTTTGTCAAAAACAACCACACCGGCAGTATCTCGCATAAGGTTGCGGATATTATCAATATCTACTTCTTTTTTGCACTCTACATTAACAAACTCGCCCATACCGATAAAAGACGGAACAAATGCGCAGTTGGCGTGAACTTTTATATCTGAATCGGTTATTTTTTTGATTTCCACGTTCATTGCCCATTCATGTTTGGTTTCATCGCCGATAAATTCACCCACTTGCGGCAAAACATTGAAGGCAATTTGCTTATGAAAAATATCTTCATCGTCTACCAACGGTTCATTCATAAATATTTTACGGGTTTGATTGAAAAGTTCGTCCATAGCTTCTTTCCCGTAGAGCGAAGCTGACATATAAGTGTTTATAACCATTCTGGTTATTTTATTTTGCTTCATTACTTTTTGTAACGGTAATAAAATTTGCGTTACTTGTGGGGAAGGAATGGCAATTAAACCTTTCTTGGCATCTGCAATTTTTTCATCATTTAAGCCCGATATAATAAGCGGTACATCCGGATCAGTCGTATAAGCGCCGGAGCAATCTATAACAAATACGCCTTTCGCCAATGCACGTGGAACATAATGCTTGGTAACTTCTTCCGAAGTGCAAAATACAGCTATTTTGGCTGAACCGAAATCAAAATCACGCAAATTGAAAACATCCATATCGACATCTTCGCCGTAAGATACTTGCGTTCCGAGCGGAGAATCTACATCAACGGCAAAAATTTCTTCGGCAGAAACACCGTTTTCTTCCAATATATTTAATAATTCACGTCCGTTGCCGCCGGTGGCTCCTATAATAGCTGTCTTTTTCATTTTCATTCCCTTTTTTATAAATAAACACCATCATTGTCGGTAATATAATACCAAAGTATTTAAAAATAATATAAAATTTTGCATAAATTAAATAAAAAAACGACCGCTTCTATGAATACAAAACGGTCGCTTTCGTCAGTTGTTTTTTTTTATTCAAAGCGATGCGGCATTTGCGCTTCGGCTTTGAGCTTTGCCACAAAATCATCAAGTGACATAACTTCTTGTTTTTCACTACCTAAACGGCGAATGGTAACCGTGCGGTTTTCTTTTTCTTTGGCACCGACTACGGCAATTACCGGAATCTTGGCTAATGAGTGTTCACGAACTTTGTAATTGATTTTTTCATTACGTAAATCGGTTTCCACTTTCAAGCCTGCTTTATCCAAAACATCGGCAACTTCTTTGGCATAGCCGTCAAATTCGCTGACAATCGGAGCAACCATCACTTGCAATGGAGACAACCATAACGGCATTTTTCCAGCGTGGTGTTCGATTAAAATACCCAAGAAACGTTCAATGGAACCAAACAAGGCACGGTGCAACATTACCGGACGATGCTTTTCCCCATCTTCACCGATATATGAAATATCAAAGCGTTCCGGCAAGTTCATATCAACCTGAATCGTACCGCATTGCCATTCACGTCCGATGGCATCTTTCAAAATGAATTCCAGTTTAGGACCGTAAAAGGCACCTTCGCCCGGATTGATTTCATAAGCATAGCCGTGTTTTTCCAAAGCGTGAGCCAATGAATTTTCGCATAAATCCCAAATTTCATCGGAACCGATACGATAAATGCTGTCCGGTCTGGTCGAAAGATAAATTTTAATGTTATCGAATCCGAAATCTTTATAGATGTCGAAAATGAGTTTCATCGTATTGATACATTCTTCTTCCATTTGTTCCGGGGTGCAGAAAATATGCGCATCGTCTTGCGTAAATTCACGAACTCTCATTAAGCCCATCAACGAACCGGAAGCTTCATAGCGGTTAACCTTGCCGAATTCCGCCATTCTGAGCGGTAAATCACGGTAGGATTTTACACCTTGCTTATAAACCAATAATCCGCCCGGACAGTTCATCGGTTTTACACAGAATACACGACCGTCTTCGGTTTTGCCGGAATAGTTATGAGCACCGTATTTATCCCAGTGACCGGAAGTTTCCCATAAAACTCTGTCCATAATACGTGGGGTGGAAATTTCGCTGTATCCGTTATGTTCTTGGCGATTGCGCATATATTCAATCAATTTGCGATAAATTTTATAACCTTTATCGTGCCAGAATACGGCTCCCGGAGCATATTCCGGTTCAAAATGGAATAAATCCATTTCTTTTCCGAGTTTACGATGGTCACGTTTGGCAGCTTCTTCCAACATCGTCAAATAGGCATCTAAATCTTTTTTGTTTGCCCAAGCGGTCGCATAAAGTCTTTGCAACATTTCATTATTGGAATCACCACGCCAATATGCACCGGCAACTTTGGTGATTTTGAAAGCATCGCCGATTTTAGAGGTTGAAGGAACGTGCGGACCACGACACAAATCGGTATAATTACCTTGACGATACAAGGTAATGGTTTCACCTTCCGGTAAGTCCTCTATAATTTCCACTTTATAGTGTTCGCCTTTGTTTTTGAAGAATTTAATAGCTTCTTCACGTGGCATCACAATGCGTTCGATTTTCTCGTCACGTTTAATGATTTCGTGCATTTTTTCTTCAATTTTTATAAAGTCATCGGTGGTAAACGGTTCTTTACGGGCAAAGTCATAATAAAAGCCGTTTTCGATAGCCGGTCCGATGGTAACCTGAGTATCAGGCCAAAGTTCTTGCACTGCCTCTGCCATAACGTGAGAGCAAGAGTGACGCAAAATGTGTAAACCGTCTTTATCTTTGGCGGTGATAATAGTGAGTGTAGAATCGGTAGTTATCGGAGTGGTTAAATCTTGCAATGTATCGTTAACGGAAACAGCCAAAGCGGCTTTTCCCAAGCTTAAACTTATTTTGTTGGCGATTTCCAAACCGGAAACGCCTTCTTTTTCTTCCATAATACTGCCATCCGGCAACTTAATTTTAATCATAGTTTTCTACCTTTTCACTATTAGTTTAATTCTACTTTTGATTTATGAGTTCTTCATAAACCGAAATAGTTTTATCACACATT
>OMQI01000057.1 GCA_900313185.1 uncultured Rhodospirillaceae bacterium | reverse complement strand
CATCAATAGCCTGCGCATTTTTAAGCAAAGCAAAGAATATTCCGAGCATTAATAGTAATTTTTTCATAACACACCTCAATTTTGTTATATCAACCAAGAGTTAATATATTATAAAAATACCAAGTGACCTTGAGTTCGCATATTCGGACCAAGGGAGCTCGGAGCTTAGGTTTTCCCTTAAAACGTGCCATATACACGACCACGTAAAAAAGCGTGTTTGACAAGGAGGTTTGGCGAGACGAAATTTTAAAAATATTGCATTTTTGAACTTTTTTTGCAAAAATGATACGTAAAGGAGATTATATATGACCGGTATTGAATACATAAAACAATCTGTTTCCGAATTGTTGCGTAATGATTCCAGCGGACACGATGATAAACATGTATTTCGTGTTTATGAAAATGCTATGAAATTTTGCAATGAGCTTCCTGAAGCCAATCGTGATTTAGTTGCAGCCGCCGCTTTACTTCATGATTGTGATGATTATAAATTATTCGGAGAAGAATCGGCACGGTTATTAACCAATACTCGTCATATATTGGCAAATTCCGGATTTGACAGTGATTTCACCGATAAGTGTATCAAAATTGTTAAAACAATCGGATACAGTAAACGTTTGAGCGGAGTTGTGCCGGATTGTATAGAGGGTAAGATTGTTTCCGATGCGGACATGGCAGATGCCACCGGTTTAATAGGAGTTATTCGTTGTATTGAATATCGTACCCATCGTTCGGGAGGTAAGGAACCGTTTTTTGATCCCGATTATCTGCCGATAGAAATGGATGCGGTGAAATATAAACAAATAACATATTGCCCGATTGTGAATCATTTTTTTGATAAACTGTTTCGGTTGCGAGATATGGCTTTAACCGAGCCGGGGCGCAGGTGTATGGAAGAAAGACATAGAACAATCGTCAATTTCTTAAAAACCTATTTTAATGAAATTGATGCACCGCAAGTTTGGAAAGATTTATTGGCGCAGTACGACTAAAATATCAATTTTTTGCTTTAAGGTTTAAAACATGTTGCCGTTCCAGCCCCAGAGATTTTCCAGATGATAGGTGACGTAAACATTTGCGCCGTTAATACCATAATCGCTTTACAGAATGTCGAAGATTGTTCCGGTTAAAAAGTCGTTCAATTTATTTGTTTACTTTTTGTGTTATTTGAAATAAGCTTCTCTTAGATGATATGTTTGCAATAATTAAATTTCAGGGAAAAATTACATGAAAAAATCAGATAAAAAATGGGGATTTTTGGCGCCGACAAGAGAAAAAGCCGAGCGCATGGAAGCCAAATATGGCGTGCATTTCACCCCGCTTATAGATTACATGAAAGTGATTTTTCCGGATATTGATGACTGGGAAGAAAACGATATTATAGAAGATGGCATTTATTTGGGGGGCCGTATTTTTAGTTACAAATCAAAAAAAACGGTGATTGTATGTATGGATGCATATCATGATATAGTTTTTACGCCTAAAGATAAAGACTGGTGTGTTTATTACATTAAGTATGCCGTTCAATTGACAAATGCAACTGTAAAACAAATCTTTGGAGTTGAGGTAAAAAAAACTCTCTTTGATGAAAACACACCTACCATCACCCAACCTTGGATAAAACACAGATTGGACGATGAACACATAGTTGACCTTGAAGGGAGATATGTTGGTGATGAAAAGCAATATCAGGTAAATTCTGATGCCTATAGTGCAAAATATGATAATATCGGATTAACCAAAATCATTGTTGATAAATTATTTGGTTTATTCAGTTATGAAATTGATTTAAGTGCGGATAAAAATATTTCTATATTAATAGGACCGAATGGTTGCGGAAAGACAACAATATTTAAAATAGTACGATTTATGCTCTCGGGAGACGGAAGTATTAAGGAAATCATAAAAATACCATTCAAAAGTATAACCTGTGAATTAGTAAACGGCAGAAAAGTAAAATTAAAATCTCTTAAAAATAAAATAAATGCTTTTATAGATAATGTACCTGTTGCATCTTTTTATGAAAATGAAGACGATGCAAAAGCCATAGTTACTACGCTCTACACAGAATTTTCTTATGAAATTTAATAAATTCTAAAAAAGATGTTTCAGATATTTCTGATAAAGATGTATCAGACGCTATTGACAATATATCAGACGGTATGAACAAAATAATATTTGGTCTAAAAAACATAAAAGATATAGAAGGTACATCATTTGATGATCAGAAAAAATTTTACAGAAAAGCACAACAAATAAAAGATGATGTTGCCAATGATGGAATATATACAGTAATTATTAAAGAACTTTTTAAGGTGTCCTTGAAAAAATACGGTTGCTATTTTGATACTGAATTTATATCAGCTCAAAGGCTTTTTAGGGAAATGTATGATGAAGCACCAGAAAAGATAAAAACATCTATGTACATTGATAATATATCAAAAATTAAAGAAGATTTCAGGCTTTTTTGTATGACGGATAAACAGCTAAGTCCAAGTACTGAACATGGAGAAATTCGGGTTAGGAACGTAAGATTTGTATTCTTTAAATTGATCATTAACAACATATTCAGAATCACAAAAAAACAAATTCATTACCGAAAAGGCGAAATGTATTTAACTATTGGTGAAAAGAGAGGTAAAAAAGAAATTCCGCTTGAGGTATTATCATCAGGTGAAAAAAACATTTTTGTAATGTTTTATAATTTGATATTCAAATTCAGTAACTGTAAAATATTTATAGATGAACCGGAAATATCTCAGCATATAGAGTGGCAAGAACGTTTTATTGATGATTTGTATACTATATGCAAAATGAACAACATACAAGCATTGGTCGCCACGCACTCGCCGAATATTATCAATGACCATACGGATTTAATTGCTAAATGGGATGTTAAAGATGGGCGGTAAACAAGCAAAAGAACTGGCTGAAGAACTTGCGAAAACAATAATAGCAAGAATATTGCTGATAGTTAAATCCGAGCAATTTTTCGGAAATATATATACTGTTCTGCTTGTTGAAGGTGGCACAGATGAATTCTTTGTCAATAAATTGGAAATACAGAATTTTAAATGTATTGCTATTAGTGACGTCAGAACGGCAGAAGAAGAACTGATGAAAAGTTATTATAATTATTGCAAAGAAAAACAAAGTGATAATAAACGAGTTGCAAGACGAGATGTTCTGAATACTGTTGATGTTCTAAATGATAAATATAAAAATATTGCCGGATTTTATGGACTTATTGATAAAGATTTTACCACAGACAAAAGTGATAAAATTATTTTAGTGACACCTACACATGATTTAGAAACATTACTATTATCTACGGATGAAGAAATCTTTGATGAAAATATAAAGGAAGCATTTGAAATCTCTCGACATGTTGCATACCTTATCGGTAAAGTGGAAAAATACTTGCAAGACCACGGTTATATTTACAGAAAGTTGCAAGATAATGATTATAGGGATATTATACCAATGCAAAAAAGACAATTAAGATTAGATGATGTTATGTATTTAAAAGATTTAACAGATTTTGCAAGATTGTTGGATGTATTAATAGATGAAAATAATGATGATAAGTTGAGAATAAGAAGGGAAGTAAGTCAGAATATATCAAATATTGAAATAGATGGCTATAGTGATGATGATATTTATAACATTGCAAACGGGCATGATATTGCCAATATTATGAAATTGTTGTGCAAGGAAGATATAGATAAATTTATAAAGAGTCATAATGCAGAAGTACATAAAAAAAGAGATGTGGAATATGCTATTATAGCTAAATACAATTTAAGCAATTTTAAGAACAGCCCTCTTTATAAGGATATGACGAAAATAAGGCTTACTCCTACGACTATAACAGAATAACCATAATATAGAATTATCAGATGCAGATTATAAAATACTAACAATCCGGACTTGCAATAGCCGGTTTGGCGGTTTTTTGTTGGTGGATTTATATTATTAAATGAGAACTAAAATCCAAACGACTATTGCGTTTATAAAAGCCATTAAAACCAGCAAACTTCCGATATCTTTTGCTCGACCGGATAAAGGATGATAATCGGGAGAAATTCTATCTATAACGACTTCTATGGCAGAATTAACTAATTCCATTAATAAAATAAGGAGTAATGAAAAAAACAAGATAGCTCTTTCAATGCCGGATAGAGGTAAATATAAACAAAAAAATGTTCCCAGAATGAATACTGCTAAATCCTGTCGAAAAGCAGCCTCGGTTTTAAAAACCGCAACCAATCCTTTCCACGAATAAGTAAAGGCCATTAAAATTCTCTTTATTCCTGTATAAGAGCTTTTCATATTAATTTTTCACTCCAAGCAAAATTTTATGTTCTCTTTTTACAAGAGCGAGTGTTACATATAAAGGCTTATTATGTCAATGTTATTTTTTTACGGCAAAAAAAGATTTTATATAAATGAGCTTGCTTTTAGGAGTTTTTTGCTTTACGCTGTTTGCAGTGTGGCGGGTATTGTCACGTAGTTTGTGTGGTTTATTTATGATAAAAGCAAGTTTATTGAAATTTATCAATAGTATAGGGCGGGTGTTTCTGGACGGATATGCTCAGGTTTTGATGATTGCCTTTTCCGTAATGTTCGGATTTGCCAAATCTTTGTCAGAGTTTGTGTATTACAGAAATGAAATTAATATTGAACCGTCGGAAATTGGAACATACGCCATATTGTGCTACCTACTGTTAAATCTTGCGTATTGGTTCATTTTACTTAAACATAGAGCAAAGCCGATTGAGATAAAAAATCCGAAGAGGCTGTGTTTCATTCTTTTTGGTATATTTATAGCAACGTATGCGTTATGTTGGATTACCTATTGGCCGGGGACGATATTTATTGATAATTTATGGATTCCCAATCTCGGTATGTTGATGGCACGACAACATCCCATATTTTATTGCACATATATTTTGTTTTTGTTTAAAATAGGTATGTGGTTAGGAGGTTTGCACTATAGCATAATTTTATATACGGGCGTGCAGATATTGGTAACCAGTGCGTTTATGGCATCATTGTTTTTTTCAATCTTTCAGAGAAAAATTCCTCGTTGGGTAAAAGTTATATTATTTGTAAGTTGTGTTGCTTTGCCTATTTATGCAGTATTTGCAATAGCAAATGTAAAAGATGTATATTGGTCGATATGTTTATCCGGTTTTACGGTTTTGATATACAGGCTTCTTTTATCCCCTGAGCAAAAGCAAAGCAGAAAGTTCTGGCTGTTGTTTAATATTTATCTTTTAGGAATTGTTTTGCTTCGCAATAACGGAATTCATATAACTTTGTTTAATTTGGGATTTTTGCTGTGGCTGTTTCCTAAACAAAGAGAAATGCTTTACAAATCCATAGGGATAATATTGGTGGCATTTTGCTTGCTTTCTCTGTGGTATAAATTGTTTGATATAGAGCCGATGTTTAAAGAGAAAATTGCCGTTCCGATTCAACAAATCGGAGCAGTGGTTGTAAATGATGGAATTTTGACCGATGAACAAAAAGAATTTATTTCTAAAGTAATGCCGTTGGAAAGGATAAAAAAATATTATTATCCGTATACGGCAGATACTATTAAATGGGGAAAAACAGGTTTCAGTTCTAGATTTTTAAATGCGCATTCTTTCGAATTTTTGAGAGTGTGGCTTGATGTTGTTATAGCAAATCCTAAGCTGAGCTTATTGGCTTATTTGCAGCAAGTATATTGGTATTGGGCTCCCAATAATCGTGAGCAAATGTGGCTTGTTATAGATGTCGCTCCTGAATTGCCTTTTCTTTGCGAGGAATTGCGAACGTGGATATATGAGCAAGGGTATGTTTGGGGTTATTTGATATATCCGAGTTGGCAATATCGTTTATCCAGATATTACGAAACTTCTTATAATTTTTGGCACGAAGGAAGTCTGTTTTGGATTGTATTCGGTTGTGCATTGTTATATTATCTTAAACAACGCAGCTTAAAATATCTGATTATATATTTGCCGGTTTTTTCATTGTGGTTGACATTGATGGTAGCGGTTCCGACACATTATTTTCGCTATATCCTATCGTATATTTATTTATTGCCGTTCTTCATTGCTTTGTTGTTTACGGATGAAAACGAAAAGGGAGATAAAGAAGTGTATATATTTGATTAT
>OMQI01000009.1 GCA_900313185.1 uncultured Rhodospirillaceae bacterium | reverse complement strand
CTGATACTTTCGATATTATAGCAAAACAACAATCCCAAAAACACACCTATCGCCGTTCCTACCACTCCGATAAAAGCACCATCCATCACAAATATACGCATAATCATACCACGTGTAGCTCCCATTGTGCGTAAAACGGCAATATCACGGCTCTTATCTTTTACCAACATTATAAGACCGGTTATGATATTAAAAGCGGCCACCAAAATGATTAATGTCAAAATCAAAAACATCACATTTCGTTCCACATCAATCGCATTAAAAAACGCCGAATTTGTCTGTTTCCAATCATAAACGTATGCGTCCAAACTCACGCTTCTTTGCAACATTGAGCGCATTTGCGGTAATTTATTTTCATCTTTCAATGTTACATCAATTACCGAAACCGCATCTTTCAAGCCAAAATATTTTTGTGCAGATTCAAGCGGCATAAATACATAATTGGCGTCGTATTCAAACATTCCCATATTAAAAGTGCCGATAACTCTGTAAGATTTAATTCTCGGTACCGAGCCGAAAGCGGTAATTTTTCCGTTTGGTGAAATCAAAGTAACTTCATCATTAATATGAACTCCGAGCTTGTGCGCCAATTTATACCCCAAAACGACCACATCACCCTCAAATTCCGTCGCATCAACCCGAGCGAAACCGTCACGCATAACTTTTTTTCTTAAAATATCTTCACTGTTAATTCCACGCACCATCGCACCTTCAGCACCACGTGATGATGACACCAAAAGCTGTTTTTCAATCAACGGAAGCGCCATTTCTATTCCATCGATACTTTGTAAATCTTCAATAGCTTTTTTATAATTATTGAACGGAAATCCGGCGGAAGAAACGATTGATATGTGTCCGTTAATGCCCAAAATACGGTTCAAAAGTTCATCCTTAAAACCATTCATAACCGACATAACAATAATCAATGTAGCCACACCCAAAGCGATACCGGTAAAAGCAAAACCGGTAATAACCGAGATAAAACCCTCTTTGCGTTTGGCACGTAAATATCGCCACGACGTTATGCGTTCAAATTTGGAAAACAACAAATCTCTCCTGCGTTTTTAGAAAATGTATATAAAATACTTGGCTTTTGCAACCGTGAAAAAAACAATATGCACAAGCAAGCACTTACATTCCGATTTTTTGATTAAGCTTTAATAGTTTGACGATTGAAAAAATCGTATAAAATTGATTAAACACCAAATCCGTATTCTTTTTATTCAGATTGGAGCGGAAAAAAGAATTAGCTTCAAACATATTTTGTTTGGTCGGAATCGCCAACAGTAACATATTGCGATAAAAACTGAATTGAATTGATTTACCTTCATACAAATCACGCAATTTCAGCATTCTTTCCATAAATCCGGTTGTCAGCAAATAGCGTGCCTCAATCTGGTCATCGGAATAAACTTCGAAATATTTTTCAAAGCAAATATCTTCCAGTTTCACATTCTGTAAACCTTTTACTTTATTAAATGCATTGAACAATTTTCGATCTTTCAATACCACGGTTCTTCCTTTGAAACTTTTATTCATCTCAAACAAGATACAAACGCCTTCAAAAACATTCTTTTTTATATCAAAACCTCGAAAATCTTTTTTCATCAATTTAAGTTTTTCTTCGCCAATACTGATATACACCCCATCATAAGTACCTGAAAAATAATCATCTCCGATACTTTGATTGTATTCACTGAATAAATCGGATTGTCGCAATATCAAATCATCTATTTTTCCTTCATATTGATAGGCAAAAGAACCGAAAAAATTAGCAAAATCGGGCATTATTTGCGGTTTTACTTTTTTCTTATACTCATAAATAGGTCCGCATAATAACATAATCAACAAACAGGATAATCCGAGTATCACCCCGATGATACTGTTATCTTCGTTCAAATCAGATTGCAATAATTTTGCCACAATTGCCGGATAGAAAAAAACGCCCATTACTACCAAAATTGCAAACATCAACTGGTATAAATGGCGTTTAGCTTCACTTTGTGCCAATATAGGCCGTAATCTTTCGTTATAATAGGCATCAAAACGATTTTTCAGCTCTATATATTCTTCATCCTGTTCCAATTCACTCATTTTTCATCCATCAAAGATTGTATCGTTTGCATAAACAACGCTATTTTTTCAAATTCGTTATGCATTTGCAAAAAGCGATTTTTATCAATTTTCCGGCTCCAAATTTTATAGTTATCAATGTACAAACTACTGTCTTCCAAATATATTCTCATATAGTTATCTTCGGCTTGCAAATACAAATGATGCGCCTTAAAAACATCTTTCAAATCAAGCAAATTTTCGAAAAACAGACTATGCAAAATATTCTCACCGATTTCGTCATTTGAAGTAAAAATGTTAAAGTAATTTGCCGCAGGTATATCTGTTTTTCCGTTATACAGCTCATAATTCGGAAATTTATTCTTACGATAAAATCCGCCTTTCTCAAACATCAACAGCGAACCTTTGAATTTCTTATCAAAAGTAGCGTACAATATAACTCCTTGTGAAACCACTTTATTTTTCTTCGTGTAATAAGTATCACGTATTTCCATGGTTTTATCGCCGAAATTCCCTCTCACATTATGTGTGGATCCCACCGCATCATGTTCCGGAATAATCGATGAATGCACAAGTTTAACCTCGCTGTTTTTCAAATGTTGCCAATTGCCGTAAAATTTTAAGAACACATCAAAAATATCATTCTTAGACATTTTGTTATAACGATAAATCGGTAAATATACGAAGGATAACGCTATCACATTTATCAATACAAGTTGTGACCAACTTATCGGTGTTTTGTGCATCAGTGAGTTAAATAATACTATGAGCACATTTGCACTCATCAAAAACAAAACTGAAAACAAATAACCCCAAAACTTACTGCGATAACGTGCTTTTACCTTATTTTCTTCTTCTACCAACGGAATAATATTATCCGTGTAGTATTGTTCAAACGGATCAATTTCTTCTTCAGGCTTTTCAACAAATTCTATCATAAATTACCCTATTTAAAATAATCCTTGCTGTTAATCGCTTGGCGTTCTGCCTCTGCTGCTTCAAAGAACGGTAAATTGTCATAAGTTATATTAAGCATTCTTGCCACAACACTGCTCGGAAAAATCTCGATTTGATTTTTCAGTTCATTAACATTGGCATTATAAAAACGACGTGCAGCAGCAATATGCTCTTCAACTTCGTTCATACTCTGCATAGCAGTCATCATTGTCTGATTGGATTTTAAATCAGGATAGTTTTCCAAAGAAATTTTGAATTCTTGCAGTTTTTGGTTAAGCATATTTTCCAATTCCATTTTTTCTTTCGGAGATGCTACAAACGTATTTTGCATTGCTCTGCTTCTCAATTCTGCCAACTCTGTCATCAACGTTTTTTCGTGTTCCATAAATTTGGCCGCCATATGTAACATATTAGGAATTAAATCATAACGTTTTTTCAATTGCACATCAACATCAGACATCGATTCTTGAACTTTGTTGCGTGTTTTAATCAAACGTGCATACAACATATAGAATACCGCTAAAACCACGGCTACTATAATTACTATTGTTTGTGAAGACATAACTGTTCCTTTCTCAAAAATAAACTCTGTACAAATTGTAACCTACGAAAACTAAAAAAATATTAAAGAGCTTTACGGTTATTCCATTCAACCAACGGATATAAAGCATAGTCATTGATATTGTAGTGCCACCATTCGTGACTTATTGAAGAAAAGCCGTGACTTTCCATCAAATCTTTTAAAAACTTACGATTGGCAATCTGCAAATCACTTGCTTCCATATAATCATGTCGTGCTTTTTTCAAGTGAATAAAAAACTCATCAAAATTTCCATCTGCCACTTGCAGACGATATTTATCCTCATACGCATCGATTTGTGTCGGATAATCCAAATTATTACCCTTAACATCGGTTAAACAGACGTCAACCGCAGTTCCATGACAATGATTCGAACGCTCTGCCGTAGCCGCAAAAAAGCCCTCTCTCGGAATAATTTCCAATAGTTTATTATGAGCCAACGGCGGACGATAAGCATCACAAATCCGCATTTTATAATCATTTTCTTCTAAAATAGGCACCAAAGATAACAATTTCTCAGCCACTTTTTTATGAACATAAGCTTTGTTACCGAACCCGATTTCTTCATACACGGCACGACCCGTCATATTATTTTTACGAGCATACATCATATCTATAATAAAATGCGGATTTTCAAACAAAATCAAATCAGTATTTTCCATCTTAAACACTCCTCAACAATTATCCATAATCTACAAAAAATACCTTGCTTTGTCTACAAAAATATGATAAAGTTATAACAACAACGGGGGATAAGCTATGGCAACTGCAAAAAATGAGCGAAAAATAAATTCTTTGTTGCGTCAAATGGAGCAACAGACAGGTTATGATGCTTATAAAAAGAAGGCCGATGCCGAAAAGCAAAAAAATGCCGAAATGTCAGCCTTCGTCAGAAGTCTGTCACAGCTTGAGCAGCAAGATCCGATGCGGGTTGCTCCGATAATAAATGAAAACAACCGTGAAGAACGTATGAAAGAAGATCAGCGCCACAAAGAAAGACAAAATGTGATGAGCCGTGTTTATCAGCGCCAACGTTCTCGTGGTCAAAGAACATATAGCTAGTATTTTCTCTTTTTTTCTTCCATTTTTATATTGACAAAAACCATCAATTTAGCGTACACTACCTTTTAGTGTTACGAATATTTATTAAATAATTAAAGTATATTTATGGAAAAAAATCTGATTTCTTTAATTGAGAATGATCAACCGGAATGCTTTGTCGAAAAAGTATTTAAAAATCAGGTTGTTGGAGGAAACGGCAGTTTTTACGTTACCCCTCTGTCTGCCGAAGAAGAAAAAGCTCTGGTCTATCGTGTATCAACCGAACAAAAAGATTCTCGTTGGTATAAGGTGTTGAGAGACTATATGTCTCATTACTCTCTGACTAACGAAGCTCTTGATTTTCTGATTACGGAAATAAGGAGTTCTATGGCGGTTAAAATCATTTGTTCCGATATAAAAAGTCACGGATACAATACTGATTTTGCCGAAAAGATTTGTCACGTCATAAAAAAAGAAAAGTGTGACAAGGTATTTCTACCTTTACTTTCCGCCATCAGCAGATGTGGACGTAGCTTAAGCGAGGATTTGTACCGCATTTTAGTAAGTATCGATGAATCGTTGCGTGAGCAGACTTCGGAAAATCCAGAATATGCTCAGACCTACAAGAAAAAGGTATACGAATACCGTAAACAAAACGGGCTGCTTAACTTTCACAGTTAAGCAGTTTTTTTATTGACAAGAAATTTTAATATTATAGCTTCACATAAGCAAGGAGATTAAGAATGCAAAATCTATATAATCCTCTTCCATTAAACGAGGCTCAAAAATTGGCATACATAAGTTTACTTATATTTTTGGCCAAAGCTGATAACAACCCCGAATATATTGAGAAAGAATTTGTAAAAAAAGTTATCAAACGTTTTAATTTAACAACTGATGATTTACAGAAGTTGTATATTGTAAAATCTATTGATGATTTGCCTTATCTCTTGCAGCTTATAAACACACGAGAGGTTGCTTTGGATTTATTGCATTGCTTATGGTTTGCCGCTTCGGTAGACGGAGTTATATCCGGTGATGAAACAAAAGTGATCCACAACATAGCACGTTATCTCAACATTGGAGATGATACAATGCTTATGCTCAACAGCTTTGTTATGGATGAAATGAATTTTTTACAACAAGCGTGCGATATTTTGGAAACCGAAGAAGTAGCTTGTTAACCTTCCTACTCTATTCGCAATATATATTCCAACGGCAACATATAATCGGAGTCGGAACATTCCTCGTCTAAGGTATCTCTGTCCGCTATATAATATTTTTTCTGCTCGGCATCATATATAAAATAAAAGAAATCATCTTGCCCCAAAATCAGCCAATTTGCACCATTACCGTGAAAATAATCTATATTAAAAACAGCAATATCTTTGAACCAATTGTTATTTTTTATTTCTACCCCGAAAACAGCCGCATCTTCATTAGAAAAACCATTGCAAATTTTCAGCACCTCGGTATATTCTACCGGCAATTCCGGTAAGTTATTTTGCTTTAATTTAATATTACAAATTTTAATCTGCGCTTCGCTTGCCGGCTCATTGCAACCGACTTGCACTTTAATTCTCTCCATATCTGGCATCATATCGACCTCTGTTTCTCCAATCTTGACGTGATTTATACGGATCCTTTGCCTCGTTTGAATATGTACGTCCGTGACTACCGCTTACTCTGTTCGGATTATTTTCCGCCCTCTGTTTAATTTCAGCCTTTTCCTTTTCCGGCAACCCCAAATACTTACGATCATAAATCATATTATGGAAGCCGAGCATACAACGCACACCTTCCGGCGGTTGAATACGATAAAAAGTCTTCTTTCCAATTTTACGATTGCTGAAAATATCATTATGATAATTGCCTTGCAAATCTTGTTCCAAAGCGTGCATAGCATCGTGTTGCGGATAACGCACAACAAAGCACATATTTTCATAATTGTTAATATCCGTCCATTTCTTCCCCTGTGCCTCTTTCGTAGCAGAATCTTTGATATTAACTATATGATGTACATCTAAAACGGGTTGATCTGCCCATTCATCTTTCCAAACCGGTTGCCCTTTCTCTTTGTATTTGGTTAAATCAGTAATTCCCTTTTTCATAGCACGAATAAGAGTTTCAACGTATTCCTTTTTGACCCCCGGCATAGCCAATAATCCGGCCCTAAACTCTTCTTCATTTTCTTCAATAAAACGTTTGGTATTACGAGCTTTATAACTCTCATTAAATACTCTGGCTGCTCCACCGCTCGCAGAGTTTCTCATTTGTTCGTTAATTATATAACAAAAATCCTTAACTTTCAGTTCTGACAATTTTTCGGGAGGAATACCCAAAACCGAAAGTCCTTTCTTTACCTTATCTTCAATAGCCGCAAATTCAGGAATCTGCTTAAACACATTCCACGTACTTGAATTTGCCAAGTTATAGTCATCAGGAGTCGTCGACAATCTTTCCGCCGGTCTGTTCTTCATATTACGAACAAGGGAGGATAGCTGATATTCTTGAGGTCTATCCACGTAACCGTTAAAAGCCATTCTGGCAACGTTTTTCTTATCCTCAGAAGTAATATCTGCCGTATAACAATACAATTGTAAATTATGCTTTTCCAGTGTTTTGGCTAACTCTTGCTCATTTGCTGCGCTCGGCTCATTAATAAACTTTTGGCAGGAGGCCGCTATTTCCGCATAACATTCGTCATCGGATTGCTTAGCCATTGGCTGTCCGACAAATAAATTTGTTTTATTCCGTTTCATTTCCTCAATACGACGCTTCAACAAAGCCGCTTGTTCTTGTGTTGTAATTTCGGTTTTGTCGTGTTCTATATCGGTATTATGAAATATAGCTCCAGCCATATCTTTCTCCCATTTTGTCTAAATTTTAACACTATTTTTTTCAATATTCAAGAGGAAAAATAAATAAATGTTCAGACAAACTTTTAGAGACTTATCTTTAATTAAAGTTTATGTTTATAAAAATTATGTTATTTTAATAGGTTGTTAAAGTTTTCTTATAAAATTTCGTAGGAGCTCCCCATAAGTATAACCCTAGCCATATTTCTTCAAAACCAAATTTTTCATAATAACCTATATGTTCCGTAGCTAAAAAAAGATTATCATATCCCATATCTTTAATATGGTGACAGGCATTTTCTAGTAATATGGGACTATAATGATTTCCTCGATACTTTTTTCTGATAAACAATGTTCCCAACCACGGTGTATAATTATGATTATCTTTCACCAATTCTTGAGCAACAAGTGAATAATAACCTATAATTTTTCCATTTTCAGTTGCTACGACAATTTGCGGAAAATCGGTTAAAGACCAATCATCAATAACATCTGTTAACCAACCATAAGCTTCCGACCATTCTTTTTGCAGAATATCTAACAACATAGTTGTCAATTTCGAATTTTTGGTAATTATCTCAAATTGCATATTTTACTCCTATATTCAGAAATTTAAACATTATTAAAGAAAAAGTCAAATATCTTAAATCAACTTGAGGAAAAATAATTCATATAAAACCTAAAGATTTGCTATTTCGGATAGCATCTAACACAATCCTACTTAAATGCTTAAAAACAAAAAAACCACCTCAAATGGTGGTTTTTTTTGTTTGGTCGGAGTGACGGGATTCGAACCAGCGACTTCTACGTCCCGAACGTAGCGCTCTACCAGGCTGAGCTACACTCCGTAACTT
>OMQI01000017.1 GCA_900313185.1 uncultured Rhodospirillaceae bacterium | reverse complement strand
TGGTGATGAAAGAGAAATATTTTCATTACAAGAACTTGAAAAATGTTTTTCAAGTGAGAGATTAAATAAATCTCCGGCAATTTTTGATATTACCAAACTTACTTGGATGAACGGTTGTTACATTCGTAATTTGTCGCCGGAAGAATTTCACAAATTAGCCAAGCCGTATTACTCTAATATCAAAAAAGATATTAATTTCAAAGCATTGAGTAATGTTCTTCAACCAAGAATTGAAACATTAAAACAAATTGAAAGAGAAACAGATTTCTTTATTGAAGTTCCTGAATACGATTTGGCTCTTTATGAAAACAAAAAAATGAAGACTAATCCGGAAATTGCTGCCAAAGCTTTGAATTTAGTATTTCCGGTATTGGAAAACACTAACGAGTGGACCAATGAAAATCTGTTTGAAACCCTCAAAAACGTGGCAGTTGCCAATGAAATGAAAAACGGACAGATATTATATCCGGTACGTATTGCCCTATCCGGCAAAGAAACAACACCGGGCGGAGCTACCGAATTAGCGGTTATTTTAGGAAAAACTGAAACTTTGGAACGCATAAAGACGGCAATTAAAAAACTGGCTTAAAATGAGCAGAGAGAGCGATTTATTTTGGAAAGGCGTATTAAAATACATAGCCGTCGGAATATTGATATTTCTATTCTTTTATCCGGCTTATATGTATCGCCTGATTTATCCGTATATTTTTGCCAAACCGGTTTCCGGTAAATTGCAAATTTCGGATAAGGATTATTTCAGTGATTTACAAAATCCGCAGGATATTCAAATAAAATCATCCAAAATAACTTTTGTTCTCTCTCCAAAAGTCAAATATGCGGTAACCGGTAAAGTTGCTTATGTAGAGCGCTATTCAGGTTGGTGGGAAAAATTTGCCCACGGCCACGATAAATCGCATACATTATATAACTATTTTTCCCCGATGGATTTGACTTTGGTTTATGGCTCATTGGCAAACAAAGAAAAGTATCAATACATAAAATTCAGCCACGAATATCGAGCCGCTAAAATGACTTATTCTCGAGAGAAAATAAGTTTCAGCGAATTGATAGACTATCTTAACAACTATCATATTATACCGGCAAATAACCGCATAAAACGAGGTTTGGATACCATTATAACTGACGATACCATATATATCGAAGGTTATCTGGTAAACGTGAGAGCTTTGGAAGAACCGTGGTTTAGCCTCAAAACCGGATTAAGGCACAACCAATGGCACGAAGAACTATACGGAGGTAACTATGCTCCGATGTGTTTCGTATTATACACAACTAAAGTAATTATGAACCACCGTGTTTATGAGTGATGATTTGTAAAACAAAAAAACTCCGCAACAACGGAGTTTTTTTGTTTAATCGAGAATAACCTTAACCCGTTTACCGTAAAAATTCATAAGCTTACGTAAAGAACCGTATTGCATAAACTTTCCCAGTTCCATACCTTCAATAATTCTGCACGGAATTTTGGTTTTTACCGAAACATTGGTTAAATAAAGACATTTATCATGACGTAATCTCCACAATTCCTGCCCTATTTCCAATTTGGTTTGCTTATCAAATAAATAACTTTTTACCATAGTTTCAAACTCCTTAATTTGTTAATCAAACAAAAACCACCTTAAATCTCTTCAAGGTGGGGAGTTAGCAACTGCCAATAGTCAGTCCGATGTATTCAATATATTCCATCAGCTCCCCATTGATGAGGAGTTAATCTATTGGATGGAGTTGCTACACTCCACAGACGACCTCTCGCCTGCATGGATTATATTAAAGCAATCAACTTCAAAATCAAGTAATTTTTTATTAAAAGCTGTTTTCCTTGCTTTTACTTAAGCGTTTTAACGGTAAACAATCTTTATTTTTCAAAGGATTAACGAAATTACTTATACCACATTCTTGGGTCATTTCTTCGGCTTTGGCAAAGCCTGCGGTTATATTTTCTCTCTTGTGTGCATCATCACTTAACAAAACCGGAATATCATATTCAGCCAACATTTTCATAATTCGTTTGCTCGGATAAGGCTCATTTTCATCAAAATTAAAATGGCTGGTGTTTATCTCAACCGCAACACCCGAACTTTTGATTGTTTCTATGGTTTTGCGTTCATCTTCAGCCCAAATATCTTCTCTTCCCAATCCGACTTTTTTAATCAAATCAAGATGCGCCATAAAATCAAATAAACCGCTGTCGGCCGCTGTGCGTACATTTTGCCAATAACGATGCACCAACTTGTTTTGTTCGCAGGCTGAGGAGTTTTTCAAATCATAAGAATTATACAAAGTATTATTATACTCAACAAAGTGTGCCGAACCGATTAGGTAATCAGGTTTGAGTATTTTAAGAGCACGCTCAAAACCTTCACGCCATTCATCGGAAGCAAAGAAATCGACTTCCATACCCTTATATATTTTAATATCGGAGTTCTTATTAAGCTCATCTATTTTTTGATAGTGAGGAGCGAATTTGGAGATTGCCTCATCAAAATCGGAAGAATATATACTCTCATACCCGCCCTTTACGGCATACGGGTACATATTGGTTTTCTCTATATTCGGATACACAATAAAGTGATTGGAAAAACCGATTTGTTTCAAACCGCATTCTTTAGCTTTTTGCAACATTTCTTCTTCGCTGTTTCGCCCGTCAAAGCCGGCGGTATGCATATGAAACGAAAAATCTTGCATTTTTATCAGTCCTTTTTGGTTCGGCACCACAAAACTTATAAAGTAACGCTCCACAACCCGTGCAAATTGCAATACTCATAAACTTTGATAATTTCATCATCTTCGGCAATATAAAATACTGCGTGCGGAGCTTCATTCGGTTTCAACACCTTGCGTTGATTGCCTGCTTTGGTTTCAAGCGCAATCCATTCAATATAATGTTCCGGTATCATCGGATGATCGACACTACCTACATTAACCTCTACCCTGCCGCCGTTGCGCACAACTACCGGAACGTGTTTTTCAACCGCTCCGTCAGTGGTATTTTCGGTTATTTTTTGCATTTCTTCTCCGCAACAAATCACCTTAACACCTGATTTCTGCACATAAGCAATAATATTACCGCAATGTCCGCATCTATAAAATTCCATATTACATCTCCTTGTTTGTTATTTATTATCGGATAACTTTATTTCAATATAATCAACCTGATATAATTATAATTCTTTTTTCAACTCTTCCAGACGTGCCAGTCTGTCTTTGGTACTCGGATGCGTGCTGAACAAACCGGATAAACTTCCCAGCCCGCTAAACGGATTAATAATAAACATATGCGCTGTCTGTGATGTAGCTTTTTGCATACGATAATTTTTAGCATAATCCTCCAATTTGGCAAGTGCACTCATCAACCATTCCGGATGACGAGTTAAACGAGCAGCCCCTTCATCTGCCTTATATTCACGTGTTCGGGAAATAGACATTTGAATAATGGTGGCGGCAATCGGCATTAAAACAACCGCTATTATTCCCCCTATTCCGCTCTGCCGACGATTATTTGAACTTTCTCTTTCTGCCACCGCATTATACCGTGCCACATTGGCAAGCATAGCGATTGCTCCGGCAAACACAGCCGCTACCGAGCCGATTAAAATGTCATAATGTTTAACGTGGCTCATTTCGTGTGCCAAAACGCCTTCTATCTCGTTATCGGAAAGAATTTTCAGCAAACCTTGAGTAGCTGCTACCGCCGCATTATTGGGATTGCGACCGGTTGCAAACGCATTCGGCACCGGATCCGGAATAATATAAACTTTAGGCATCGGCAAATCGGCTGTTTTAGCCAGTCTCGCTACTATAGAATACAGCCTTGGTTCGCTTTGCGCAGTAACTTCTGTCGCTTTGTAATGTTTCAATACCAACTTATCGCTGAAAAAATAGCTGAAAAAATTCATACCGCAAGCCATCAAAAAGGCAATCATCATTCCCTGCTCGCCGGCAATAGCATTACCGACAAACATAAACAGTAATACTAAAATTACCATTAAAATAATCGTTCTTACCATAGCAAATCCTTTCGTTATTGCCGAAAGCATACCACAAAAACGATTATATTTGCAATCAATGAGTTGATGTTATCGGCAATTATTTCAAATCGCTTTTCAGTTTTGACCATACATTAGTATCGGCAAATCTTTTATAATAAGGGTTCCACCTGTCTTGACGCAAGATGCCGTCCAGATGGTATCCTGCACGTTTAGCCACATTTACCGAATTCGGATTTTCCGGATCGTTTCTGATTTCCAGACGATTAAAGCCATTAGCAAACGCTACTTGTTCAAGTAATAACACGGCTTTAGTCATATACCCCTTACCTTGCATTTTTCTGGCCATCCAATAACCTATTTCGCCGACTTTAGCATCTTCTTCAATACGAACAATATCAATCACTCCGCAAAATTGCCGAGTTTTCTTATCACGAATTAAATACGCATATCCTTCCTTCTTCTTATAGCGTTTTACACACTGTCCGTTCAAAAAGCTCATTTCGTCCTTCAGAGAATAGCTGTCTTTTGCCCACGGCAACCACGGTTTTAATAATTCAAGCGTATCTTTTACTTCCGCAAGAAGTTCATGAGCCAATTCTTCGCTGGCAACCATCGGAATTTCCAAGACAATATCTTCGCCTTCTATGATTTTAGGCATCTCCATATTTTTTATCCCTATTTTTGAAACGGTAAGTTATAGCCGAGCTTGTGCATATAACGTAGCATTTCCAAGATTGAATAACAATCGTTTAAAGCATCGTGCTCTCTTATTTTATCAAATTTTCTTTCGTTTTCCGGCACCAAAGTCCACAACTTTCCCGAATTTAATCCTTCGGTTTGTTTCCCGAATTGTTTTACCCAATAAGCCAAATTGATAAAATATGCGCCGTATACTCCTTGCGGATCCTCACGATTTATTAAGGCATTTTCCGAAAGCACGCAACCGTCATTTCCGTAAGAACCGGCCAAACATCCGTCACAAAAACGCAAAAATTCTGATAAACCTTGGGTAAACATTACACCGCTATCAATTTCCGCCTGTGAAATACCGGTTAATTTTTTACAATAATCGGAAAGCATTGGATTTTTTTGTGGCTTTATATATACCTTCAAGCTGTCTTGCACCGTAAAATCAGGAAAACTGACTTTTTAAGCCCCTATTTGAATTATTTCCTTGTACTCATTATCACCCTACCACTTGCGTGCCATTGCGCCTTCCCAAGTGGTATATTCGGTATCATAAATCACAAAATCCATTTATTTTTGACTTTCTTTCTGTCTTTTATTAAACTCTACCCAAGCTTCAATATTTTTGTGGTGAACATTTTTGCCCAAAACCATCTTAGCGGCTTCAGCTTCTTTTTGCTCAGGCGTCATTTTGGATAATATATGTTTGTAGCATTCATCTATCATATTCGCCGAAAATTTCTTTCTAT
>OMQI01000100.1 GCA_900313185.1 uncultured Rhodospirillaceae bacterium | reverse complement strand
TTTTTGCAGTTTGTTTTTAATATCTTCTCTTGAAACCATATTGGTACGAATATCGGCAGAGGCCGTGGTGTTAAGTGCCTGTACTAATGCCGAATCGTTTATTTTTTCATATAACCATTTAGGACATTCGTTTTCAATTTCTTCAGGATAAACTTCTTGATTTAGGTTTTGTAATTTATTTTTTTCTTCTTTTGTCAGCGGTGAAAGTCCGTATTCGGAACCATCAGCCACAATATCAAAATCCTCATCTTTGAGATAAGTAAGTAACAACATGCGAGCTTCACAACAACCGCAATCAAACTCCAAACGACTGCGATGGCGAATTATATCCCATACCGTATTGGTAATAAACTTTCGGTCTTTAGAACCGATATATTTACGATTACGCATATATTCTTTAATTATATTATCGGCCGGATACTGGTCTTGCAAAACTTTTTGCAAAATTTCCAACACTGCCTGATATTTGGCGCTGATTTGCATTTTTTATTTCCCTCTGCACCGAATATAAACAAAAAGACTCTCAAAAACAACAAGTTTTTAAGAGTCTTTAATAGTTTAAATCACTATGGTTCCGCCTTTATTTTTGGCATACAAACGGCAAATGCAAGGTCTGGTCTTTGGGATTATCTCGTGCAAATAAGTTGCAAAGTAATCTCCGTTTTCCGAAGATGTCAGATATCCCAATCCCTTATCCATCCATAAGTCGGTATGTATGCCATAAGCCTCAAGCTTTATCAAGGCGTCGTTAACAGCATCACGATACTTTACCACCTCCTCAAATGCTTCCTTGCGTGGCAGGGAATATTTGATTTCATTAGTGCAAAGCCGTTCAGCCAATGCCATACCATCTGCCCAAAGCATCTTCTCGGGTTCTTCAGTCAAGTGGAAATATCCTTTACCCAGCTGAATTCCCCAAAGCTCATTTATACGTGACAGAATCAAATCATAGGAAGTTTCGAACTTTCCGTTATGCAGGTATGCCAACGGATAACGCACGGTGATATGATTATTGGAACCGATTTTGTGACTGACCAATCTGGTGTATCCGTTTTTGATTCGTTTACTTACCAATTCAGCCTGCCCGCAATCCATATCCATCACCACGGCATCATCGCCCTTTTCTTCCTTGCTCCAATACCAACCGGACTGCCAACGCTCGGCATTCATACCGTGTTCCTTTAAGAAGTCGATAATTTCGTTAAATCCCTCCTTATTGGCATACGCAACATCAAGTTCATGCGTTGTCGGCATAGATCCTTGACTTTTATCGGTATAAACTTCGGCGTGCCACCAATCTGCTCCCGGTTCGTGATTGAGCTTAAACACCAATCCGTTGAATGCAATTCCCCAGATTTTAATCTTCCATTGCAAATCAACATACGGCTGCAAGTCAAGCGTTCCCGTCAGTTTGTCTCGATAGGCAATCATAAACGGAGCCTTAACCGGCCATATCATCTTAGAGTGCTTTAAATTTTTCATAATTATATTTTGTTTTAGTTAATACTTAAATAAATTACTCTCTTTGAGTTTACAGAATAGCATAATTTTGTATTTTGTCAATAATTAAGTTGACAAAATGCCATAAAAAAACGCACTCTAATTGAGTGCGTTACATGAAACGATATTATTTTTTTATTCTTCAGTATCGTCTTCCAATTTATGAGCTTGTGCTCCGCCTTCATCTTCTGACGGAGGAATTATATCCGGTAAAGCACCGATGGCTTGTTTACGCTTCAATTTATTGACAAATTTAATTGAGCGCTGCGCATCCCATTTGCGCTTTCCTTCTTCACTTTGATATATAACTTTGTATACTTCAATAGCTTGGTCAAATTCCGATAATTTAGTCAGACAAGATGCTAAACCGTCATACAATTTGTGTGTATAACGCCCGTTTACAACGGCTTGTGCTTTTTTATAACATTTCAAAGCATCTTTAAACTTAAACATCTTTTGATAAACATAACCGATACTCACCCAAGCTTGCAAATCCTGACTATTGATATTAAGAATCTTGGTAAAGCACTTTAAAGCCGAATCGTTATCGCCCATCAACTGATAGGTGACGCCAATTCCGTTCCAAGCCTTGGTATTATATTTATCACCGGATAAAACTTTCTTGAAAAAAGAGATAGAACGGTCATATTGTTTCAATTTTTGTAAAGTAACGGCAATACTGAGTAATGTCTGCGGGTGTTTGCTATCAATCTTCATAGCTTCTTCCAAAACATCCAAAGCTTCTTTATAAGAAAACATATGTTGCAAGGCTATAGCTTTACCGTTTAATGCTTCCAAAGAAGTTCTGTCATTGGCAAAAGCTTCATCAAAGCACGCAATCGCTTCCTTATACAAACCGCGCATACTCAAAGTAACGCCTTTATTATTCAAAACCTCAACCGATTTAGGATTTATTGCCAGAGCTTGGTCAAAACGTTCGACCGCATCTGTATATTTACTCATTTTCTGAAAAGCAAATCCTTGACTGTTTAATGCTTTCCATGCTCTCGGATTTTCTGCTATAACTTCCGAGAATTTCTCTATTGCTTCTTCATATTGGCCGGCATCAAGTAATTCCTGCCCTCTTTTATATGATGTATTTTCGTTTAATTTAACCATTTTTACCTCTTCTAATTAC
>OMQI01000019.1 GCA_900313185.1 uncultured Rhodospirillaceae bacterium | reverse complement strand
TCAAACCATTGTGGTTCGTTCGGATAAAGTACAAAATATTTCCGATGCAATGTCGTTTTCCAATGAGCTAATCGGCAAGGGAATCGTATTCAGCAACCAATCCGCTTCGTATTTCTTTACCAAACTTAATGACATTAAGCCGGAAATGCTCAAATCAGCAACTCAAAATGCCAAAGAAGCTGCCTTGGAATTTGCCCGCAACAGCGGTAGCACTGTCGGAAAAATTAAAACTGCCAATCAGGGTGTATTCTCTATTTTGGCAGCCGACGATCCGAACACTTATGAAGCCTCACAAATCAATAAAAAAGTGCGTGTAGTTTCAACGGTTGAGTATCTGTTGGAAGATTAATATAATTTTGAATTTAAACTAAAAACGGCTCCTTAATGGGGCCGTTTTCTTGTTACAAAATTTGATTTAATTTAACAACATACGCCGGATGTACATCCAAGGGCAACCTCACATATTCCGAATAAAGCGAAATTTTAGAGCTGCGCAAGTCAAATATGTACGCCGTTTGCTTGGCTTCCTCACCGGATTTCAAATTGCCGGCCGGAGTAGTCGAAGTCCAAAACGTTTTATCGGATAATTTGGTCAAGACAAAGGCTTTATATATGTCTTCAACATCTTCCAAATCGGCTACATCTTCCTTAGAAAGCAAGAAAGCATTGCCTTTTTCAACAAATTCGTTTTCAAACTCTAAACAGTAATCGGCAGCCTCAGTCGTTGCACTCATATCTTTTGCCATTTGGCTGACGAAATGAGTTGCGTTTAAACCTCGAAAACCTGTCGTATCAGCCGTAATTCCTTCACGAGAAAAAGACAGACTGGCACCCTCAATATTAAACATCAGCGCTTCACGAGAGTTAGGAAATACCTTTAAGACTATCGCCACACAATCATCAGGGGTATATTCACTGCAGATTGTTTTGTTTTTGGTCAAAAACATACCTGCTTTAACTTGTTTGGCTTTTTTAACTTCGGAGCTTTTATTCTGAGCATTTTGCTTTACAAGCTCCGCAATCCTGTCCAAATCTATTTTACCCTCTTCAACCCATTTCAGCACGACCTCCTCCGGAGTGGTGCCGAGACTCTTTAACAGAGCATAAATTTTATCAAACATATTCTTAAAAATTAATAGTTATCATCATAATTAAAATATCGCAAAATTTAATATAAAAAATTTTTACTTTAGTCAATCGATTTTTATCCAAAATTTTACGATTTTGTTTTAAAGTCGAAACTATAAATTAAGGGAGGAAATGTATTATGACAGATGAAAAAAAAGAAAACAAACCTAAGAAAAAATGGATACGTAAAACCTTAAAATGGTTGATATTGGGAATTATCGGTCTGGTAATTTTAATTGCCGGCGGAATTTATTATATTTATAACTACTATGACTGGCAATCAGTCGTGCGTGATTTGGTTCATCAACAAGGCACGGCAGCCGTCGGAACCGATGTTAATATCGGCAACATAAAACTTTCACTTACGGACGGACACGGCAGTATCAGCAACATTACCGTTGCCAATCCGAAAGGATACAGTCAAGATTATATTATCAAACTGGGCGAAGTTTCGGTCAGTGTTGATAAAGAATCGATAGTTAAGCTTGCCAAAGAGACTGCACAAAAAACCGGTTCGAAAGTGAAAACCGTAGTTATTAATGAAATCCGAGTCAGTAAACCGGAAGTTACTTACGAACTGATGAACCTTAACAGAAGTAACTCTGATGATGTTATGACAAACATTAAAAAGAACACCGCAAATTCGGCCAAACAACCGGAAAAAACAGCTCAAAAATCCGATATTGAGTATAAAGTTGCCATCAAAAAGGTAGTAGTTGCCGATGGTAGAGCCACTGTTGCCGCTAATTTGCTTGGAGCATCTCAATCCTTAAGCTTAAATTTACCGACCATAACCATCAACAACTTAGGTACGGAAAAACAAGGTATAACCATTGAGGATGGTTTGGCTCGCATATTCCAAGAGATTCTCAAAACCACCACTTCGGTTGTTTCCAAAGCAGACTTGAGCGGTATTTTGGGAGGTGTCGGAGATTTAGCCGGAAGTGCTGTCGGAACTGCCGGTAAAGCGGCCGGTGCAGCAGTTGATACAGCGGGCAAAGCCGCCGGTGCTGCCACTGAAGGGATAACCAAGGGAGTAAAAGGATTAACCGATAGTGTCGGCAGTTTATTTTAACTGATTTATTCAAAATAAAAAAGAGCACTCCGGTGCTCTTTTTTTTGTGCTGTTTATTGATTTTTTAAATTATTTATGCTACCTGTTTGTATAAGTTTGTTTTCGGAGGAAATTTTTATGAAAAAAGTTATTGCCTGTTTATCGCTTATTACATTTTTTACAGTTGTCGATATAGCTAAAGCCGATAATGTAATTTTATCCAATGCCGAAGATTTGGTGTTCAAAACCGACAGCGGTGAAGAAATCGTATACGATAAAAACGGAGAGCTGTATTCCGGCGCTGTAGTTTTGCCTGATGAAGAAAATCGCAAGATGACTTATTTTTATCAAAATGGTAAAAAACACGGCATCGCTTTTTCTCGTTTTGCTTCCGAAAAAATGGAGTTGGAAACTACCTATGCCAACGGTAAAAAAAATGGTGAAGAAGTTTTATTCTATATGAACGGTAATCCGCAATACAAAAAAAATTACAAAAATGATGTTTTGGACGGTGAGGAAATCTTATTTTATCAAAACGGAAAGCCGCAAAAACAAGCCCATTACAAAGATGGCAAACTTAACGGAGAAATTCATTATTTTAATGAAAAAGGAGATCATACCAAAATCGAAACCTATAAAGACGGAATAAAAGATGGTATGGAACGTATTATTGAAAATAATATTTTACGTGAAGAAAATCATTACGTTAACGGAGTTTTGGACGGAACTACCAAAAAATTTGACACCCAATACCTAACCGATGAAATACAATATGTAAACGGTAAACGGGAGGGAATCCACAAAACTTACGCCAGCAACGGCGGATGGCGTGAAATTCCATATAAAAACGATAAAAAAGAAGGTATGGGGAAAATTTACAGTCCGCAAAAAGTTATGGTTGAAAGTATTGTATATGCCAATGATAAACGTAACGGATTGCACAAAAAATTTAATTTAGGCGGCAAATTAATTTTTGCGGAAAATTATAAAGATGATATGAAAGACGGTATCGCTCGCTATTTTGATGACAACGGCCTTTTAACAGAAATAAGTTATTATATGAGCGGTGTTGAACTTAATAAAGTTGAAATCAATAAACGCAGTGATTTGAAAAACATACAAGATGCTTTTTCCGACAAGCAATTGGATAAGTATAGTAATAAACGTAATTTATGGTATAAAATTTTATGGCTCGGCCTTAATATAGAACAATCGGAAATTCTGGAAGCCTTGGAAAAAGAAATGAAAATGTATGCGGTTGATATTGATGACATGCGAATCTATGAGCGTTACAGCGGGGGACAATTTGATGGTGAGAGTAAACAACTATTTTTCGGATTATCCCCTCTTGATTATGCCATTAATGTGGAAGCTCCCACCGAAGTCCTGCAAAAATTTATCAGTCAAAAAGAAACACCTAATTCTCGAGGGTTAACACCACTCCGTGATGCGGTTCGTTTAAATAAAACCGATATGGTAAAATTCTTGCTTTTAAATGGTGCCGATTTAAACGAAAAAGATAATGAAGGAAACGATATTTTGCTATATGCCATAATAACGGAATCTCCTTATGACATGATAGAAAATATCATAAAATCAGGCGGTGATGTGAATACGCACAATAATTTGGAACAAACTCCGATTACTGTAGCTTTAGCCCAAAGAAATATTGATTTGGTAAAGCTGTTAATGGATTCCGGCGCTGAAACCAAAAAAATGACCGGAGGTGAAAATATTTTATATTATTCATACAACAAAAAAGTTCCGTTGGAAATTATAAAGAAGTTGCTTGAAAACGGTTCCGATATAAATTCTACCGACTCAGAGGGAAATAATCTGTTGCTTAAAGCGTTAAAAAATGATGATGAAGAAACCGTATTTTTCGCTTTGGAAAACAATGCCGATATAAACCAAAAAGACAATGAAGGAGAAACCGCTGTCAGCTATGTTTTGTTCAACAAAGTATCACCGCAAATCAGTGAAGAAATATTCAAAAGAGATTATAATTTCAGCGATAAACTGGAAAAACCGAATAAAATGCTCTGGAAAATACTAATGGAGCAAAATAAGTTAGATTTATTGAAGCAAACTTGGGATAAAATGCCGGATATCCGTAAAGTTGCCGATGCAATGGGAGAAATACCTTTAAATGTGGCTTTGGACGTAAAAGACAATCCGCAATTGCACGAGTTGGCATTATCATATATTGATAAGGCCGATGATAAAATGTTATGGAATGTTGTTAAAGACAAAAAATTTGAATTATTCAAGGATTTGCTGGCTAAACAGGCTAATGTCAATTCTAAAAACAGCGATGGCGACAGTTTATTAATTTATATGGTTAAAAACGGCTATGACCGAAAATTCAGTGATTTGATTTTATCTGAAAAACTGAATATTGATGCCGAAGACAGCAAAATGAAAACTGCATTGGATATTGCCATTGAAAAAAATGATTTGAAATTAGCGGAATATTTACTAAAAGCCGGTGCCAATCCTGACAGATTGATTAACGGAGAAACTTATATTACAAAAGCTGATCCATCGCAAGATGAACTGGTTAAGTTATTGCTTAAATACACCAAACAATTAAAAACCGATTTACCGAATAACGAATCGATATCTTTGCGGGCAGTTAAAAGATTAAATCTGCCGTTGTTTGAATATTTGCTGGCAAATAATCTGCTTGATTTTGATGCCAAAGATGATAACAGCAATTCTCTGTTATTAAGCACTGCCGATTATTTTGCCCAATCAACCGATAAAGACGATAAAAAACTTATAACCGAGAATTTCTTGACTATCGCTAAAATTCTTTTGGAAAAAGGGGCAGATATAAACTTGCGCAACGGTAACGGAGAAACACTGCTTATCAGACTGGCACAAAATTGTGGTTCGGAATACAACGAATTGGCAAAATTTTTGCTTGATAACGGAGCGGATGCAAGCTTGAAAGATCAATATAACAAAACGGCTGAAGATTATCGTAAACAAGCAGAATAACTGTTTGAAAACACAAATATTATGCAAATTTTATAAAAAATTTAAAAATAATGCTTGCATTTAGTGTTTATTTGTTTTATTAACGTAGCTGTCAATGCGCCCGTAGCTTAATTGGATAGAGCATCTGACTACGGATCAGAAGGTTGTGAGTTCGAGTCCCGCCGGGCGCGCCAAT
>OMQI01000022.1 GCA_900313185.1 uncultured Rhodospirillaceae bacterium | reverse complement strand
CATTAGAGGGGATTGTAAGTTGTAAAGTAGACAAACAGACGTTCCCTAGAACAAATAAATAAAAATGTCCTTGACAAGGGGTACAGTCTAGTTCGATGTATGAAAAATCGCGGTTACGACAATCTTGGTGGCAAGATTTATATAGAGGCGACAGATATTGACGCATTGTGTGTGGATATGACATACACGCAGCTTAGTCTGCTCGGTTTGAGTGTGCGTGTTATTCATGGCAATAGTTTAACTATGGAAACCTTTAATACTTGGGATTCGCCGAATCTGCAGGTTGCTAAAATGGCCGGCTATTTTAATTAAGATTCTATTAACAGATTGCCGATGTTTCAAGCTGTAAAATAATGTAAGTTATTGATTTTTCCTAAAAAAGAACTTGCGCTCGGCGGTGGGTATGCCAGAATAGTATAGAGAGATAAATTTTAATTGAGAGGTAAAAATGGTTCATATAACACAAACGGTTGTTCAAAAAGCCGAAATAACAGATAAGATTTATTATATTTGGGACGACACAATTACCGGTTTTGGATTAAAAGTTATTCCAAACGGTAAAAAGAAATATGTGCTTCGTTATTATCATAAGGAAGGCGGCAGAAATGCAATTCAACGATATTATTTATTCGGCGAAACTTCATTTATGCCAACACAAATTGCCAGAGAAAAAGCCGCGGAATTTTTGTTAAAAATCAAGAATGGCGAAGATCCGCAAGAGGCAAAAGTTGAATATCGCGAATGCGAAACTTTAGAAGAATTTTGGGATAACTGCTTTGTAAAAAATTTTGTTCCAAAACATAGAAATCCAGAACAATACCTAAAAAATAATAAGACATATTGGGAACACGATATAAAACCCAAACTCGGCAAGAAAAAATTGCTTGACCTAACAAGCAAAGATTTTGAAGCAATACACGTTTCAAAAGCGAATGCTCCATATTGTGCAAATAGAATGTTGGCATTAGCAAGTGTTTTATGCAAACAAATCAAAAAAGAGCGCGGTTTAATTATAGATTTGGAAAATATCGAACATTATCCGGAACAACCAAGACAGCGTATTTTATCCGAAAGTGAGATGGATTCGTTGAAGGCGGAATTGATTTTGGCTTTAGACCGTAAACGCGATATGATATATACCGTTTCTGCCATAAAATTGCTATTATTAACCACGGCACGCAAAAATGAGATATTGACAGCACTTTGGAGCAGAGTTGATTGGGAACGTAAAATCCTGTTTCAACCGGAAAGTAAAACCGGTTGGAAACCGATTTATCTAAGCGATACAGCTATAAAAATCCTGAAACAACTTTATGATTTGCCGGAGCGTGAAATGAACGATTATATTTTCAAAGGCCCGAATTATACTGATAGATTAAAAGACATCAAAAGGGCTTGGGGCACAATATTAAAGAACGCAGGTATAAAGGATTATCGCATACACGATTTGCGCCATCAGGGCGCAAGTATTTGCGTTGAAAATGGGGAGTCATTATATATTGTCAGCAAGATGCTCGGACATAAAAGCCAACGTACTACGGAACGTTATGCTTATTTATCAAGTAAGCCGGTTAGAGAAGCCGCTGAATTACTCGGTGAAATTGTTAATTTTTAACTCTGAAAAACATCTCTCAAAGTCCGCCGCTTGGCGGATTTTCTTTTATCAAGCATTATGTATTAAAATGAATAGAATTGTAGGCAACAGTATTAAATTCACTCACTCGGCGCTCACTCGGGCAAAAAAGCGGTGGTTTATGCAAAAAATAAATTGCATAACATATTGATTTTATTAAATATTTTTTGATTGTTTGGAAAATTGTTTATTGATTACAAATCAGTAGCTCTACCAACTGAGCTATGTCGGCGTGAACAAAAGCTTTATATAACACCCTTTTAGCATTGTCAATAAAAAAACGTTCTCAAACCTATTTTTATCGCAATTATGTGTTTTTTGCATAATTTTCATAATTTGCTTGCATTTGTAAAATAAAAAACCTAAATAACACTCGTAAACGAAATATGAGAGAGAAAAAATGCCGGATACAGAATATTATGATTTGTTGGAAGTAAGCAAATCTGCTTCGCAAGATGAAATTAAACGAGCTTTCAGAAAGCAAGCGTTAAAATATCACCCTGACCGCAATCCCGGTGATAAAGAAGCGGAACAAAAATTCAAACAAATAAACGAAGCCTATGAAGTTTTAAAAGACGAGCAGAAACGTGCTGCCTATGACCATTATGGCAAGGCCGGACTCGGCGGCAATCCGTTTGACGGAGGATTTGGTTTTTCCGGTGGTTTTGCCGACGTATTTAATGATATATTTTCCGAATTTATGGGTGGAAATGCCGGTGGCAGAGCCTCCTATTCGCAACGTGGCAGTGACTTACGCTATAACTTAAATATCTCTCTGGAAAAAGCCTTTACCGGTTGTGAGGAAGAAATCGTAATTCCGACTACCGAAACTTGTGAAAAATGCCACGGACACGGCACCAAAAACGGAGAAAAACCGGCCGAATGCCCTACTTGTCACGGTAGCGGAAAAGTGCGCCGTCAACAAGGTGGATTTTTTGTATTTGAAACAGTTTGCCCGACTTGCGGCGGAAGCGGATTTGCCATAACCGATCCTTGTCCGGAATGTAAAGGCGCCGGCCAGCGTAAAATTAATAAAAAACTCAAGATAAAAATCAAACCGGGAATCGAAACAAATATGCGTATTCGTGTTGCCGGTGAAGGTATGGCAGGCATCCACGGCGGTGAAAACGGCGATTTATACGTCGGTATTGTAGTGGAACCGCATAAACTTTATGAGCGCAACGGTGATGATTTATACACGGCAGTTCCGGTATCTGTAAGTTGTGCGATTCTGGGCGGTTCAGTAGAAATTCCGGGAATTGACGGACAAAAAGTAGAGGTAAAAATACCGGCCGGCACACAAAATGATGCGCTTATAAAAGTTAAAGGCGAAGGTATGCATCAGTATGATTCGGAAAAACGTGGTGATTTATATGTAAGCGTAAAAGTGGTAATTCCAACCAAACTGACAAGCAAGCAAAAAGAACTCATGGAAGCTTTCAGGGATGAAAGCAAAGATGAAAAAACACAACCGGAAATCAAAGGATTTTTTGATAAAATCGCCGATATGTTCAAATAGTCGTAATTATATTGAGAAAAAAAAAGATAAGAGTTCTTCAACTCTTATCTTTTTTAACTGGCGCGCTCCGGGCGATTCGAACGCCCGACCCACAGCTTAGAAGGCTGTTGCTCTATCCTGCTGAGCTAGGAGCGCATT
>OMQI01000011.1 GCA_900313185.1 uncultured Rhodospirillaceae bacterium | reverse complement strand
TATTCAGCTTTTGCGCTGATTGACGATGTGTTGTTCACGGGTTCAAATAAATCTTCTGCCATAGCTGCCTCAAAACGTTTCAAAATTAGCGTTAAAATAGCGCACAAACCACAAAATAACAAGCAAAAACCCCAATTCATAAACAAAAAATTGTAATAAAAATTTCATATTTACGATATTGCAATAAAATGTGCCGTATGCTAAACTTAGGTTATAAGGAGTATAGAATGACTAAGCAAGCGACGAGAAAGAAGATGAGTATTGACCGCCAAGCTTATGAAGCAATGATGCGGAAAATTGATTTTCAGGTAGATACGGTGTCGGCGGAAAGAGCTAATCATACCGGTGGATATTTTACACCAGACGAAAATACCATTACCGTTAATTATATTCCCGGAAATATTAAGTGGAATGAATGGACCGAAAGTGAAAATGTGGCAATTCATGAGCAAAAACATCGTGACAATGCCTCGCAAGGTTTTTATGCTTATGCGGTTAGTCCGGAGCAAGCCTATAAAAGAGAAATGCATGATGAAATTTCGGCCAATATGGTTTCGTTAATTGCTTTACGGCAGAGATATTTGGAAACCGGAGATTTGACGCTTTTTGACAGGGTAGAAGACGGGCGTTTTGCTTTTTATAAAGAGGCGATTGAAAAAGGAGAAATTAAGTCCAACAGTCCGTATCAGGAAGATTTTGATAAAGAAATGCGCCTAATTGTCAATGGCACGCAAAAAATGTGGATAGAAAATTTTGGGAACGGTTCATATATTGAGAACGGTACATATCATTATCTCGCAGAAGGTGATTTTGAAGGTAAATACGCCGAATATTGGGATGAAAACTATCAGAATGCCTTGAAAATTGCATACAACATTGGTGGGATAGATTTTACGCAATATATGGAGAAAGATGTAGAAATTCCCGAAGAAGCAAATTCCAAAATAGTGGAAGAATTATCTAAATTTACGTCATATTATAAAGAAAAGAATTCTTTGCTTACAGATGATGCTGTAAATAAAATAATTTTTGAAAGAAGCGGTCTCCCGGCTTATGATGGTAGTATCAGTCTTTCTCAATATAAAAAACTTTTGCAACACCAGTTGGCAGTGAACAATTATGGGCAAGGACACTCATATCAAGGGAAAGACGGAGAAATTGCATATTATACACCGCAAGAGTATTTAGCCTCACTGAATTCTAGAGATACAATCGAGCGCTATCGGCAATTTTACACAGAAGCAACTTCGGAAAAAGTTTCAAACGCTGATGAGGTAAAAGAACGCTTTCCAACCTTCGAATCGTATTTGAAGTATATGCAAGATTTTGATGCCAAAGATTATAACGAAAAATTTGCTTTAACAACCGGTGAGGATGAATTTATTGATAAGATGGTGGAATATCAGGCGCAAAAATATGCTAAAACAGGAAAAGATTTTCCTAAAGATAATCCTGAAAATTACCAAAAAGCATTAAACAAGATGTATTGCGGAGCTTATGATGTACTTAAGCCGGATGAGACGAAACTTAAATCCGAATTATCAGAGACGGCAGAAAAACTTCAAAACAGTAGTGCTTGGGAACGGACTATGGAAAATTATCTTAAATCAGTAGGTGTTTCTCCGGAAGATGCTGAATATAAAGCGCATTATTTGGCAAAAGAAAATAAAATTATCGGTGGTTGGGGGTGTTTTGTCGGTGGACCTTTTTTGGGAGCATATAATAAAGTCAAAGATTTAAAACATCGTATGACACATATTACCGATGAAAAAGGAGAAGAGAAAAATGTCGGCTTGTGGGGAAAGATTAAACATAAAGCTCAAAAATTCAAAGAAGATTTGACCACCATTCGTACAAAAGATGAAAACGGTAAAGAACAAAGAAAAAAATGTAGCGTTTGGAAAGGAATGTGGAACAAAATTTCAGATAGCTTCGGGCTGGGAAAAGGAAAGTTCGTTGCCAGAGCTGAAATTAAAAATACTCCGATTGCTCCGGCGAATACAAAACAGCCACAATATCGGGAATGGAAAAACGAAGACGGAAGCCGCGTTTCACCGGTGCAACATCGGGAAATCCTAGATATGAGAAAGTCTATTATTAAGCGACCGATAGCCTCGCGAGAAGCAATGCAGGGTAAGGATAAATCTTCTCTGAAAGGTAAAATGCAGAACGATAGTGCAAATATGGTAAAGCGGCAAACAAAAATTGAGAAAAAGGCGGAAATAAAGGGTGTTGATACGTTAACGCAATTACGCAGGCTCTTTGGGCTATCACGCGATTGATTTTTTAAATAAATATTGCATAAGAAAAATAAACGTTATATACTTCCTTGGTGTATGGCGTTTATTTTTATGATTAAGAAAGGTAAAAAATGAAGAAATTATATTTGTGTTGCGTGTTCACAGGGGCTTTGGCATTAAATAACACATCGGCTTGGGCGCAAGAAGCCACGG
>OMQI01000125.1 GCA_900313185.1 uncultured Rhodospirillaceae bacterium | reverse complement strand
GTGGCATCGGTTTGAAAATTACCCAACATATTTATTGTATTTTAGCCTTTGTTATTGGTTGGGTAATGTTTAGAGCCGATACAATGACCTATGCTTGGAATTATATCAAAAATATGTTCGGTTTGGTGCGCAATCATAAGATTTTGTATGAATATGCATATTATATCGATAATATCGAGATTTTGGCCTTTATCGCCGCAGTATTGTGCGCAATGCCGATATTTAACAAAATGCTTGATGTTAAATATGAACATAAATGGTTGCGTGCCGGTATTAATATCTGGTTGATGGGATTGTTTGTATTGTCAGCTTGCACCATTGCCGCTTCTACCTATAATCCGTTTATTTATTTCAGATTTTAGGAAGAAGATAAGTCTTAAGAAAACCGCTGATTTTATCGGCGGTTTTCTTGCTTATTAGTGTAATTTGCGTTTGCAATATGATGATAATATGATAAGATTGAAAGAGTAGTTGATAATATCTTGAGTATAAAATGCTAAAATTGATAAAGAACATATCGCAAAAACAGTGTATACAATATGCATTGACCGTGTTGCTGACAGGAATGATTTTGTATTTAACCTCGGCATTATGGTGTAAGGGTATTGTGGTGTCTTTCAATGTTCAATCAGATAAGAGCATAGAGTATCAAGTGTTTTATACCGAAACACCTGAGCAGGATTTTAATGAAAAGCAATCAATAAAGAAAAATATATTAAAAGGATTTCAAAAAGTTGAATTTATTTTACCGATCGGAAAAATTGCAAAATTTCGTTTGGCTTTCGGTAATGAGCCGGAAAAAATTGAAATATCTGATTTGAAAATCAAAGGTTCAGAGAGTGTTGAGCCTGATTATAGCGAATTTGCCGAAAATGATATAAATTATTCCGTAACAGATGAGGGTAAAATTTTGTTGTCGTTCTATGAGAATGTTCCATACGTATCGTTGTGTAATACTAATCCTTATATAACCTATAAAAAAGACCTTAATCTGGTTCGTAATGACAGAATAGATTGGTGCCGTTTGATTGTTATTGCTGTTTTGGCATTTTTGCTGATGTTCAAATTTACTAAACATTTGTCGGAAAAACGGTATTCACGGTCAGATATGGTTATGGTGACGGTGTTTTTTGCTTTGCTGTTCATACCTATGAGTTATATATCAGATACCGAAATATCGGAAAAAGAGTACCGTATGCTTGCTCAAAAACCATCTGTTTCAATTTATGATGAAGACGGAGAAAGTTTCGGAGAGCGGTTTGATGCCTGGTATAATGATCATTTCTTCGGCAGAGACGAGATAACGGAATTTTATAAGAATGTAATAGCTTTGGTATCTCCGACATTGCAAAATGATAAAGTTTTAATCGGTAAGGATGGCTGGCTGTTTTTCAAAGAAAATAACGGGATGAATAATTATGCCAATGTCGTAGATTTACCGGAAAGGAACATGGAAAACGGATTAAGATATTTAAAGGCTATTGATGATTGGTGTAAAGAGCATAATAAAAAATTTTATTACGTTATTGCACCTGATAAAGGTAAAATATACGGAGAATATTATCGTTTGATAAGGAAACAACGCTCCGATGATTATAGTATTGCTATGCAGTTTGTGGACTATATTCGCAAGAATTCCGATATTAAGGTTATATATCCCAGAGATGAATTGTTAAAACATAAAAAAGACGGTCTTGTTTATTATAAAGATGATACTCATTGGTCGGAATTCGGAGCATATTGGGCGTATAAAACAATTGCAGATGCAATATCCGAAGATTATGATATAAAAAGAATTAACATTGATAGATGGCCAAATAATGATATTCGTAGTTCGTATGATTTGCATAAGTTCCTTAATAAAGGTTATGAGGACAGTATTATGCGTAAGTCACCGGAATATTTATATAAATCTCCGGAATATGTGATGAAAGCCGATTGTGTAATGGAGACCAGATACGGAAAATCGGATGAGGGATTAATTTTATGTGAAAATAAAGAAAACAGATATAATGTTTTTGTGCTTCGTGATTCATTTTTTTCGTGGTTGATACCTTATACGGCTGATACTTTTAACGTATCTAAAATATTGTGGAAACATAATATGGAGTTTGAAGATTTGGAAGATATTGAACAGAATTATGACATAGTTATTCTTGAAAGCGTTGAGAGATTTATCCCTTTTATATTGAATCAAAGATTTCCGTACTTTCCAAGATATTATTAAAATGATATATTCTCTGAAAATAGCTATTTATGTTGGCAGTTTTCTTGCTTATTAGTGTAATTTGCGTTTGCAATATGACGATAATATGATAAAACTGAAAGAAAAATGGGGAATATCTCGAGTATAAAATGCTGAAAGCCTTGAACGACATATCACGGAAACAGTGGATACAATACGTGTTGACTATATTGTTAACTGCTGTGGTTTTGTATTTTACTTCGGCGATGTGGTATAGAGGGATTGTACTGTCATTTAACGCTCAATCAGATAAGAGTATTCAATATCAGGTATTTTATACCGAAACACCTGAGCAAGATTTTAATGAAAAACAATCGGTAAAGAAATATGTTATAGACGGCTTGCAAAAGGTGAAAATCGGCTTACCGATTGGTAAAATTGCAAAATTGCGTTTGCGTATTAATGATGTGCCGGGAAAATTGGAAATATCCGACATTCAGATAAAAGGCACTGACAGATTAGATCTTGAATATAATGAATTCGCCAAAAATGAGATAGACTTTTCTACGGTTCAAGATGGTAAATTTATAATATATTCGTATAATAATAATCCTTATATAACATACAAAAAAGACCTTAATATAGCTCGAAACGAAAGGTTAGACTGGTGTCGCCTGATTATTATTACAGTTTTAGCGTCATTATTGATATTCAAGTTAACGAAATATCTGGTAGATGAACGATATTCCAAAATAGATGTAATATTGATAGCGGTGTTTTTTGCGTTGTTATT
>OMQI01000025.1 GCA_900313185.1 uncultured Rhodospirillaceae bacterium | reverse complement strand
TTTATCAATCAAAACAACATTTCTAATTGATAACGACTTCAGCATTTATTTATCGCTTTTCGCCTCCTCATCGGCTGTTTCATCTTTTCCCCACGGCCAAAGGAAGTCTGCCGTTTTGCTCCAAAAACCTTTTTCTTGCTCTTCGGCTTTTTCCTCTGCTTCAGCCGTCTTTATTTCAGCCTTTTCGGTTACTTTCTCTTCTACCGGTTCTACTTCTTCCTCATCGGTTGCTTCATCTTTTCCCCACGGCCAAAGGAAGTCTGCTGTTTTGCTCCAGAAACCTTTTTCCTGCTCCTCGGCTTTTTCCTCTGCTTCTGCCGCCTTTATTTCAGCCTTTTCCGTTACTTTTTCTTCAACCGGCTTTATATCCGATACATTTTCTTTCGGTGTTTTTTTAGTTTCAGCTTTTGCAAGTTTCTCCATAATCTTTTTCGCTTTAGCTGTCCATTTTCCGTCCGGATAATTATTCTTCAAAATCTTATAATACCCGTCGGCATATTTATCCATTCCGAAAATAGCGTATATTTCCACTTCACGATACAATGCCTCTTCGATTTGCACCGTCTTTTGATAATTCTCCAACACCACATTAAAACGATTCAATGCCGACAAATAATTGCCGTCCCTTAAGTAATAACGGGCAACATTCATCTCCTGACCGGCACGATAATCTTCGGTCAGATTTATTTTGTTACGGGCATCTGCAGCGTATTTGCTCTCCGGAAACAACTCCGTCAACAGCAAAAACGTTTCCTCTGCCTTAGCTGTATCGCTCTGATCCTTTTCGGCAGAGGTTATCTGGTCATAATAACACATACCCTTCAAATAGTAAGCGTATGCCACATCCTTATTGCCCGGATGATATTTAATAAACCTATCCAACGCCAAAATAGCATCATCATACTTTTCATTCTTATAATAAGCATAAGCTCCCATTAACTTAGCTTTAACTGCCCATTTCGAATAAGGATGATCCGTTTCCAGCTTTTCAAATCCGGCTGCCGCTTTTTCATACTTTGTTTTTTCTAAATTTTCCCAAGAAACATTATATAAATCTTCTGCTGTCATATCATCAAAATTTTCCGAGGAAGACGCACATGCGGTAAAAAACAATGATGAACACAGCAATAAATAAATTTTTCTCATATTTTAATCCTCTACAATCTGATAATTATCCTTACTCGAAAATAACTTTTTCAAAACCTCATTATTATGATAATGACCGCTGTGAAAAGCTTCAACTTCTGCCAGCAATCTATACCCTGAAGTATACATATCTCCTATACAATCCAAGGTTTTGTGGTTAACGCATTCATTTTCAACTCTGAACCCGCCTTCATTTAATATTGTTTCGCCGTCCAAAACCACGGCATTATCCAAACTACCGCCCTTAATTAAACCTACAGAGCGCAAATAATCAACCTGATATTTTTCACAAAAGGTACGTGCCGGTGCTATTTTTGTGGCAAAAATTTCATCATTTATTTCAGCACTAAACTTTTGATGTCCCACAATTTTTGACGGAAAATCTATTACAAAATTTATTTTCAGATTATTACCTGGATAAAGCTTCACATAATTGCCTTTATCATCGACAAATTCCACCGATTTAACAACCTTTAGATATTTACGTTTACTTCCCTGCTCAACAGTTCTTATATTTTTCAATACATCATAAAAAACCTGAGCGCTGCCATCCATAATCGGCACTTCCGGATTATTAACTTCAATCAGTGCATTATCAATCCCCAAAGCATACAAAGCCGCCATAATATGCTCAATTGTACTGACAATTTGCCCCGATGAATTGCCCAAACAGGTGCAGTTTCGGGTATCAACCACCGACGAGTACAACGCAGGAAAGACATTGTTGTCTCTCATATCGGAACGAACAAAAACAATACCGCTGTTTTCCGGTGCCGGATTGAACACCAATCTGCTCTCGCAACCGCTGTGCAAACCTATTCCTTTAATTTCCGTTTTATTTTCAAAAGTTCTTTGCCGCATATCTTCTCCTAAAAAAATTTGAAGGCAATCTATAAGCCGAGTTCTGTACACTATTTGCTTTATACCCAACAAAGGAGCATAAAGAGTTGTGCGATAGCTATTCATCTGCGCCAAGCGTCACCGCTTGACTGGTGCGACCTACCTCTGGAGCGGACCGGAAACAATCC
>OMQI01000148.1 GCA_900313185.1 uncultured Rhodospirillaceae bacterium | reverse complement strand
CTTTAACAAAAGATTCTACGCGCAGAGAACGAGAAAAAAGATGGGATGCTAAAATTGATAAAGCATTCAAAAAAGCCGGCAATTGGGCAGAAAATAAAGTTGCTCACGGAGGCGGCCAACTGCAAAATGCTGCGGCTGACGCTGCGGCGGCCGGTATCAACTTGTATAATAAACAGATACTGGGAAAGAACAATCCTAATGATATAGTCACTCGTGATGATGTAAAAGGTGCCATCAATCAGTCTTTAGACAGTGTTAAAGATGATTTGAAAGCTGCCGGAAAAGGTATTAAAACTGGTGCCCGTAATATGGCGGCCGGAGCAGCGGCTGCCGTTTACAATACCGGACAAATGATGGCCGGGAATCCGGAAAATATGAAAACCGGTGATGATATTGTGGAAGATTTGAAAACTGCAGGAAAAAATATAAAATCCGGTGCGCAAAATATGGCAACTAATATCCAAAATACCACTAAAAATGCTGTAGCCGGTGCGGCGGCAACGGTTTATAATGATATTCAGAGCTTGAAGAATACACCGGAAAATGTGGTAACAACCGAAGCTATGCGGATGTTTATGGGTGAAGAGAAGAGGAAACTTGCTCAAGCTACAAAAGAAGCTTGGAAAGATGCCGACAAAGCCCCTATAAGTTTGCAACCGTCAGCATTACTGTCTGCTCCATTCAAAATAGCCGAAAGCCTGGGTAAAGGAGTAAGACACCCGATTAACAGTGCTATTAATAACGTCAATAAACTTGCTAATGGTTGGGAAGCCTTGAAAAAGGCCAAAGAGGACAAAGTTATCTTAAAAAAGACCGGACAAGTCGTTCTGCGAACTGCGGCTCGCACCATCAAAGGCACCGGACAAGACATTAAACATGCGGCAGAGGGAACCGCCAGTGTATTAGGTAATGTATTAAAAGACTTTGGTCAAAGTCTGCAAAACAACAAGCCTGCCGACGGACAATCCAAGCATAAATGGACCACTTGGCAGCAAATGCATGATGCCGAACAAAGAAAGAAAGAGGCAGCTCAGGAAGACAGAGATTACTTTAAATCAATCAATACGTACGATGACTAGGGGACTGACAGAAATGAAAAAACGGTTGGAAAATAACATACAACAAAAAGTCAAAAGAGGCTTAGCAAAGTCATTTCTCTTAGGTGTGGGATTATTTTGTGTTACACTTTTCTTTGCTTTAGATGCACAGTGCTATGATTGGGGAGCTGGAACCTCCACATATACTCCAAAATCCGGTATCGGTACGGGAGGAACCGGGGCAAAAGGAACAGGTTCAGGAGGCAGTGGTACTGCACAACCTTCCTGTCAAAAAGCCGATTGTTCAGCTGCTACCAAGGGATGTATAATGAAGCAGGACAGCAAGGGGCATTTTAATCAATTGGCCTCAAACAGCAGTATGCGAGCTGCTTGTTTACACGAACGTTCGGCCAAGGGATGCTTTGATTTAACTCCGGTCAGTTGTGTCGGTAGCTATGGCGGCCTCGGTTATCGCCCGAACGGTGCCGGTGGTAACCCTACTCCACGTAATCACTACGGAAGTGATTTAGGTGCCAAATCTTGTACCAGAAAAGACGGTTCTTATCCGCTGATAAATGTTTATGCTGCTGCAGACGGTAAAGTTGTATATGTAAATACATCAAGCGGTGGCGGACGCACAATTGCCATTACTCACACTAAAGGATGTAAAAATGCTCCAAGCGGCGGACAATATTATAAATCAACCTATCGCCATTTGTTAGCGTACAAAGTATCTGCCGGTGCTCAGGTAAAAAGAAACGACATTATCGGCTTAATGGGTGGCTCCAATGCAAAAAGCATTGGTGGTGCTCCTTGCGATGCCACAGCCCAAAGAACGGACGAATATAAGGGAATGTGGACTACAGCCGGTTGCGGTAAACCTTATGCCGTACACTTGCACTTTGAAATTGAAGACGGTGCTGCAAGTTCTTCAACTACTCAAGCACACGCCGCAACAGCTTTAGATCCAAGCTGTAGTAGTCTGCAGACACTTTGTGGTGGCTGTCCGTCCGCTCCGGGAGATGACAGCTGCAAAGGCGGACAACAAGGTTGGTCAGACGGCAGAGCCGGAACCGCAGACGGAACCTTATATCCGGGAGGTGCCGGAGGAGGTGCTGACGGGGGCGGTGGCTATGCTAGATCTCAGTGTCAATATTCAGACTATTTGAGCAATGATAAGTGTGTATTCTGCGATATGTTCAAAACAATGTTTAATGCTGCCAGCCAAATAGCATTAATGGCAGATACCGGACTTTTAACCCCTACTCTGAATTTGGTTAAAATCGGTTTCTTAATCTGGTTGGCAATCTATTTATTAAAACAATTAGCATCGTTTAATGCCACCAATTCCGGTGAATTAACCAAAGGTATTTTATTCCAAGGATTTAGAGTAGCCGTTGTAGCATTGATTTTGAGCAGTACCGCATCTTTGTTCTATGTTATGGATTTAACGCTTAATCCGGTAATGATGACAGGTCTGAATTTCATCAATGATTTGAATACCACTTCGACCTGCGATAAGAATGCCGATTATATGCAAAATATTAAGGGATACAGCTCTGCGAAAGGATATGCAGGCACCGAAAAACCTCAAGGAGGCCTGTCTAAGGAACTAGGCGAGTCAATTGTTTGCGGCATTAAAAATCTGGAAGATTCTACCGGTATGTTGATGAAGCTCGGAAACTTCTCGGTTTGTTTAGGATTCCATGACCACCCGTGGGTACTTGCTGACACGATGGGAATAAGAATAGACCTGCCACATCTGGGATATGTCACAACCGGTATATTCCTATGGTTGGCCGGACTTGCATTACTACTCACGTTCCCGTGGTGTTTGGTTGATTGTATATTGCAGTTATGTATCGCTGCGGCACTGATACCTTGCGCTATAGGTGCGTACGCATTCAAAATCACCTCCAAATACTTAAAAATTATATGGGATTTCTTTATGAATGCTATGTTCAACTTTGTGTTTATGGCAATCATTATATACATCATTAATCAGCAATTAGAAAGTTGGATAGGTGTCGATTTAGGGGGAAGCGAAAACGGACCTGACAGTGATCACCAAATATTTATTCGCTTTAACGGTTTAGCTTGGTATGGTATGGGCTTTATCCGTGTTGCCGCAGTTTGCTTCTTCTGCTACGTATTCTTTGACGAAGCTAAATCAATGGCCGAAAAATTTGCATCATCTCCGGGACTTGGTGGCGGCAAAGGTATCGGGCGTATGGTTGGCGGAACTATGATGGATGCCGCCGGTAAAACCGGAAAAGCTGCTCTGCATACTACCGGAAAAGTGGCAAGTGCCGCCGGTGCCGGACTTAATTATGCAGTTGGCAATCAGTATCGAAGTATGAAAAATCACGCCATCGGAGCCATTGCCTCCCGATTTGGCAAAAACGCATCGGTTACCGGAGCAGACGGAAAAACGATTGCTCACGAGGGAAGCTTCCGAATGTTCGGGCGAGATATTAAATTCTCGGCAACTAAAGGAGAAGACGGTAAGTGGTCACTTACCAGAGAAACTCATAAACGTTCACAATCCGATAAAGCTTTCGAAAAAGTATTGGATAAAGACGGAAATGAAGTAAGAGATGAAAACGGTAATGTAAAATATCGTGCTCGTCACCGTGTTCTCGGTAAAGTTACCGGATATGAGGATATGATAGCCACTAAAGATGAAAATGGCAATTTGGTATATAGCACTGCCGATGGCAAGAGCACATTCCGTCTTGATGAAAACGGACAAATAGCATCATATAAGACCAGATTTACCCGTTCATACCTGGGCTTGGGTAAAGCGGTAGAGAAAACCAAAAAGCAATACGGCACCAACCGTGTTGTCAGCACTCCGACATCACGCACTACGGAAAGAACCGATGCTTTAGGTAATGTTACCGATGCTCATACCGAAATGAAAGATTTCAACCTCTTTAATCGTGATTTGGTAAGAAAAGACGGAACCATTAATATTGATACATTTAATGAAATGCAGAAAAATATGGCAAATCCGGAACAAGCAGCTAAAGTTTTGGTGGCCAAAGTGATGGAAGCCAGAGGAATAAAAATGGATTTGAGCAATCCTAACACTACGGTAAATATCGATGATAACGGACAAGTTACCATTAATCAGGTTACCAAAGAAACGGTGAGAGAAGATGGTAAAGATGTGGAAAAAATAGTACAAACCAAAAATATTCAAGCGGTGATGATTGGTGACCAAATGTTTATAGCCGCCGAAACAACCGATGGAGATGGAAATACAACTCTACACGAATCAAACGGTATTTTCCATACCGTTCAAACGGCAACCAAGCAAAAAGACGGTACTTTCCAATATAATTTTGACGGCGGTTTCAGTGAATATGCTATGAGCAAAAACAGCTTTATGTCACCGGTTAATCATAAAGGAGAATGGGGAAATAACATTAACCGAGATAAGGCTATGGCCGGCTTTACGCAAGCTCACTTCGATAAATATATGGATCAGTTGAATGTTAAACAAATGGGACGTACCATGAGCACCGGTGCTTATAACCGCAGTGCCGAAGCCGGAGAAAGATATTCTAATATACACAAGGGAAAACTTGAGTCTATGGAAGAAGCAAAACAAAATATGACAAACGCCGAACCGGAAAGACAAGGACAGAGAGTCTATCAGTTTAATGATAACAAAGGCAATAATCCTAATGACGATAAAATGCCTGATGACTTAAAGAATAAAGTTAACAATAATCTTAACGATATTCAAGAAGTCAGAGACCAACTTGAGCAGGAGTACAAAACTCGTGAGCGTCTGGAGCAGGAACAACGAGAATTGCAAGAAAAGGAAAATAAATCTATCGAAGAAGAGGAACGTATAAAGCGTGAACTGGAAGAGAGTCAAAGAAAAACAGACGAACTCAGAAGAAAGCAGGAAGAAGCCGAACGTAAAAAAGCCGAAATTGATGAAGAAGTCAGAAAATGGCGAGAGCTAAACGACAACGGAAACAGTAATAAATAACTGCGTTATCCGTAGAGCTTAGCAGATAAATGGAAATTCCGCTATTTTCTGTATAAAAATAATTTTTGTCTTGCTTTTTGAATTTTGGCGACTATTATATGCTTAAATGTTATAACAGTAGAGGCTTAATATGGAAGAAATTATTTTCCCGAATCAGATAAGAATGCACAGAAGACTGCACGGTATGCCGATGCAGGAGTTGGCAGACCATTTGGGTGTCAGTTTGTCGGCTGTTTCCAAAATAGAAAAAGGTTATCGTCGTTTGAACCAAGAACAATTAATTCAGGTTGCCGAGTTGTTGGATTGTTCATTGCAAGACTTATATGTTAATGAACAGAACTCTCAACAAGAAGTTGTTCAAGCTTGGAAACGTGAACAGGAAAGACGTTCAAAAATCAACCAAACTGCCGGATTAAAAACTTTGGGTGCAGGTCTTCGCCATATTCGTACCAATAAAGGTTTAACGTTAATAGAGGTGGCTGAATACGCTGATATGACACTGTCCGTTTACCATCGTATTGAAATGGGACAACGTGAAGTTTCCGATAAGGAATATCGCAATATTGCCAAAGCTTTGGGAATGACTGTCGATAAGTTAAAGGATAGTATCAAAAAGCTTGATGAAGAAGGCGTCTTGGAAGATATTATTGAGCATAATGATACTCGTTACAAGGTATTAAACAACGCACGTTATTCCAACTTGGGTGCTGTTAATGGTGAAGGTGGTGCCGATGTTATGGTTCCGCTTTTGGGTAGCGGTAATTCTGAAGGTAATATCGTGATTGACAGAGGCAATGTATTCAGAGAAATTGAATGTCCGTCTAATTTACACAATCAACATGGAATATATGCCGTCAATTTATGCACCAGAAGGCTCGGTTCATTACTATCCAGCAGATGCGTATTGTTTATAAATCCGAATGATGTAATAAGCTCAGGTGATATTGCCCTGTATTATATAAGCGATGAAGAAGCCAAGCTTTTGAGCATTCGTGAAGATGAAAACGGACAATTATACGGAGTTCAGTGGAATCCTGATGAACGTACCAATTTGAGTAATAGTGATTTAACGAGAGTTCATAAAGTGGTTGTGATTAATCTTTAAAAAAGATGATTTTTTCATAATATTAATAAGTAATTTACACTCTCTGTTATATAATGGAGAGTGTAAATTTATGGTAAAATGGAGTGAATACCGTGGATAGCGAGGAATTGCAAGAGTTAGAAATCAAGAAAAATGAGGATTTGAACGAAGAAGCAGAATATGCCGGAAACAAGCAAGATTTGGAAAGAATGTTGCTTGAAGCTCAGCGGTATTTAAACATTTTTCACCAAATCCACATTTTCAGCAGCAAGAAAAAAGCTGAATTTGAACAATCTTTGATTGATATGCCGGAAAGAATTCGAGCCGTATTGCTTAATTTACCTGGTGGAAGAGTGCTTAACGAATATATTGAAGATTGTGAAATAAAGCGTGGTTTAAGAGAAGCTCGAACCGTATATAATAACGATCCCTTTTTGAAAAAAGAAAATGAAATTCCGCAATCTTCGGCAATCAATAAAGAATTTACGCAAACCATTAAAGAAGTTATGGAGAGCTATAACGCAAATTTAACGCAACTAAATGAAACCTTATTGCTGAAAGATAAACAAGCAGCTAAAATTGAGGCTAACGCAAACAATCAAACCAAAGCATTAATTGATGCTTTGCGTGAAAATAATAAGCATCAGGTCGAAATGTTAAAAACGCTGGGAATCACATTGTCTCAGGCTATTATGAGCGCCAGAAAAGAAGAACTCCAAGCCATTGAGGCCGCCATCAAAAAAGAAAAAGAAAATACTGTTGTAAATACTCCGGTTATTCCATCTGCAACGAGTATATCTGCAGGAAAAGATAATACTAACGTTGCCGTAAAGACTGAAATCAAAAAAGAGGAAAGCAACAAAAAAGAAAAGACAAAGGATAATAATGTCCGTATTGACGATGTACCGGTTTTGCATAAATTTGAATCCCCTGCTCCTAGCGCCAAAAAAGATGATAAAGATGATGACAGCGGCACAGAAGATATAAGACAGGCTCTCAGCAAAACTTTAGAAGAAAAAAAGCCTGCCACTCAATCTCTTGAAGTTTCTGATATGGATATTGCAAGTCTCTTAAAGGATACTACTGACAATAAAGACAAAGAAAGTACAAAGCAAGCGGTCGATACTCAACCGAAAGCGCCGATTGCACTTGATTCGGAAACTTTGCTTAAAGAGGCTGCAAAGCAAAATACTCAAAAACAAAATACTACGGATACCACTAAAGATAAGCCGCAATCTTTTGGTAGCGCTATGCAAAAGATTAAAAATGCTATTACCGAAACCGCAAGTATTTCTTTGGATAAGATTAAAGAAGCTCCGATTTCTCTTAATGAAATTAAGGATGATTTAACCGATTCATTTTCCAAAGCTTTTTCTTCAAAGAAAGAGGAAGCTGTTCAACCTGCCGGCGAAGAACAATGGGAATATGTTGATGAAAATGGTAATCCGATTAATCCGGATGAAGTTAACGCTGATGAATGGGAATACGTTGATGAAAACGGCAATCCGATTAATCCAGATGAAGTCAACGCTGATGAATGGGAATATGTTGATGAAAACGGCAATCCGATTAATCCGGATGAATGGGAATATGTTGATGAAAACGGAAACCCTATTAAAAAATAACCATAAAGAGTAAAAAACGAATAAGGAGAAAGATATGACTGATATAGAAAATTCCGAAGTTTCAAAAGAATCTTTATGGTATGTTGATAATTACATTGTGTTGCTTGATTATTACGATCGCACAATTTCCCGTATTGCAGCCCGTTGTGTGCGTATGGGTAATATTGCAATTGAAGAATACAAATTCTATCCTTACATTTTAGATGTATTGGAAGAAATCTGTGAAACCGGAAATTATGTAATTGAGCACGAGGAGCTTCATCCCTATGTAGAACGAAAAATTGCCGGCGGGATTGAAGCTTTAAAGAAAAATTTATCTCTGTATCAGCAAGAACTTACCAACAATCAGTCACCGGAAATGTTGAAGGCTGATCCAAACGAGGGCAAGAAGATAAACGAAGTTATGAGCAACTTTGATAAAGCGGTCGACCCTACAGCGGGAGCCGGAATGAATATTGATGATTTGATGAGTAAATTAATGGCGGAAAACTCAGTTACTCCAAATGACGATTTTATCGACACCAAAGGTAACAATGAACAAAAGTAAAAAGGGTATATGAAATGAAAACATTATTGAAAATTCATTTATTCGGTTTGTTGGCGATTTTAACCTTTATATTGGCAGCTTGCGTGGAAAATCACGAGGTTGTCAGCAAAGCTCAGGCTAGAGCCGAGCAGGAAAGAAAAGATGCTATACAACCGGTTAAAGAATCATCTCAAGATCCTTATATGATTCGCACCACCGAGGGTGCCAATGCTCTTGATTTGGAAACGCCTTTGCGTTGTAACGTAAACTGGGAAACTCAACAAATGATTTTAACTTTGCCGTTCGTTAAATCGGCATTCAAATTGGAGCGCAACGGGCAAAACGACGTATTGCCTCGTTTTGAGGTCAATGGTTTTTCATTTGATATGATGCCTGCCGAACAAGCTATGGTTAAATTAACTAAAGAAGCCGGAATCAGAGTTTCTTCTCCGGACGGACCGTATACCAGCATATCTGCCGAAGATTTACGTGGAGAATTTTCGGAAATCATTAAGATGATTGCTGATTCCGCCGGTGTTTATTACACCTACAATGCTAAAGATAAAATTTTAACCTTAAGCCGTAAAGTTAATATGACTTTGTATACCCCGCAGTCTCGCCCGATTATTTTGGGCTTATTGGATGTTATCCGTGGAGCCGGCATTACCGATATTGTAACCAACTGGGCGGATTATTCGATAACTTTTGATGCCGATGTTGAAACTCAAAACAAAATCGCCGAGCTGATTAATTTCTTTGAAAACAGCCCTACTTTGGTTGCCTACGATGTCAGCATATTCCGTTTGTACCCGTACGACACATCCAAAGATATTGAGTGGAAAGAAATGTTGAAGGCATTTGATTTCGGTTCAATAACCACGGCACAAACCGGTGTTATCGGGCGTATTTTAACTACAACCAACGATATTTCAAAAGAGAAACTGCAACAATTCTTAGGCAGTCAAGCACAAATTGAAACAGTTTCCGAAGGCAAGTTTGTTGTACCGAATCAATGGCTGGCCAGATTTGATATAGGCAAATGCAGCTTACCTAACTCAAATGCTTACGGAATGTCTATTTTAGCCAAAGCTGCGGTACAAAAATCGAATGAAATATTTACAGATGTAACTTTGGAAGAAACCGACGGACAAATTACCCAAT
>OMQI01000167.1 GCA_900313185.1 uncultured Rhodospirillaceae bacterium | reverse complement strand
TTTTATCTGCCAAAGGAGAGTAAAAATGCCGAATAAGTTAGTAAGTATTGTAATTTCAGCTTTTAATGAACAGGACAATGTGCAAGAACTTTATAAACAATTGAAAAATGAGCTTAAAAAAGTTGATGTAAAATATGAACTGATTTATGTTGACGACGGCAGTTCTGATAAGACTTATGCCAATTGTTTGAAATTGCAAAAAAAGGATAATGCCGTTAAAATCGTTCAACTTAAGCGGAATTTCGGTCACGAAATCGCTATGACAGCCGGTATGGATTATGCCAAAGGCGATGCGGTTATTTTTATGGATGCCGATTTACAGCATCCGCCGCATTATATTCCGCAAATGATTGAACTTTGGCAACAGGGTAAAGAGATAGTTTTGACCAAGCGTGTTGATAACAAAGATACTTCCGGATTGTACAAATTGTGTGCCAAGTCGTTTTACTTTGTGCTGAATTTGCTTTCGGAAAGAAAAATTATGGAGAGCGCTCCCGACTTCAGATTGCTGGACAGAAAGTACGTGGACTTTTTGAAAGGATTTAACGAGCAAGACAGATTATTCCGCGGTCTTTTAAGTTGGATAATGCCTAATGATAATGTGGCGATGATTGATTTTGTGGCACCGGAGCGTTTCAGCGGTGAATCAAAGTATAACTTCATCAAATCACTTCGTTTGGCTATAAACAGCATTGTTCAATTTTCGGTAATGCCGTTAAGACTTGCCACCTATATAGGTTTGTTTGGCGCCGCATTCGCCTTATTGCTGGGACTTTATGTTTTTGTTGAGCATTTCTTTTTGCATAATCCGACGCCGGGATATGCGACAATTATGGTAACGGTGGTGTTCTTGGGAGCAGTTCAGCTTATTTGTTTGGGAATTATCGGTGAATATATCGGCAAAATTCATATGGAAGTTAAAAAACGGCCGCTTTATGTTGCCGATTATATTACCCGAAAGGACAATAAAGATGGCGCTGAAAAAGATATTTAATGCCGATGATTTCGGTATCAGTAAAGGGGTGAATGCGGCTATCGAACAGGCGCATAAGGAAGGAATACTTAACAGTGCGTCGTTGATGGTAAATCAGAAATATGCGCAGGAAGCGATTGAAAAAGCCAAACAAATGCCGGATTTGGAAATGGGGTTGCATATTAATCTCACCAATGAAGAACCGGCTACAAACCCTAAGGATATTCCGCTTTTGGTCGGGGAAAACGGTAAATTGAAAAACGGGTTCGTTAATTTATTGTTGTTGTCTTTTTTGCATCCTTGTGAGTTGGCAAGGCAAGTTGAAATTGAAGTCAGAGCGCAAATTGAAAAATATATGCAAAGCGGATTGAAATTGGAGCATTTGGATTCGCATCGTCACGTTCATTTGATACCGGTGATTTTTAAGGTGGTGAAAAAATTGGGAGACGAATTCAATGTAAAAAGGATTCGTCTGATGAATGAAAATATTTTCAACACTATTAAGCAAAATCAAGCAAAAAGCTATTTATTTGACGGCGGAATTATTAAGTATATGCTGTTGCGCTTTTTGAGTTGGTGGAATGGCTACAAGTCCGATGTTTATTTTTATACGATATTGTTTACCTGTAAAATATCATCGGAGCAATTCAAAAATGTTAAAATTCCGCACGGGTATAAGGCGGTTGAAATTATGATACACCCCGGACGTCCGGATATAGATAAGCAATATCCGGAGGATATTTGGGATAATAATATTTTATCTTTGTGGCGGGAAACAGAGTTGCAAACCTTGTTGAATAAAGATAATTATGATGGGATAGACTGCAATGATTAAAAGAATAATCAAATTATATTTATGGACTGAAAATATCTGGTTTTCGTATGTGCCGGAAAAATTGCGTTTTATCCTGGTCGGCGGTTTTAATACCACAACTTCTTTTTTATTGTATTATATGTTTTTGTATTTCACAAACGGACGGGAACAGCTTTCTTTACTGTTAATGAACTTAATCAATATTAACATATCAATCGCCACAATGCGTTATTATGTGTTCAGAAGCAAAGGAAGCTTTTGGTTTGAATATCAGAAAGCCTTCGGTTCGTATATTGCTCTTTATTTCTTCAATATCGGACTGCTACATTTCTTTGTAAGCATTATCAAATTGAAAGAAAATATATCGCCGGAAAATATTTTATATGATGTACCGAATTTGAATAAAGCAGTTGCTCAAATTTGTTGTATTTGCATAACAACAATCGTGACTTTCTTTGTACATAAATATTTTTCATTTAGAAAGAAAAAATAAAAAAAGCGCCGGTACAAAATCGGCGCTTAAAATTAAAAAACAGCTATTTAACTATTCGATGGCATAAATATCTTTCACTTGCCAATTCTCGTTAAGCGGAGATATTACATAAATAACAGTTCCCTGACAAAGCCCGAACCAATTGCCGTTACAAGCGCTCTCGGTATAAATTTCCGTAGTGCCGTTCGGCAAAACTTTCTTATTGATAATTTTATAGCTTATCTCACTCGGTCTGTCGACACTCGGATCCTTCATGAAAATGAACTCCGGCAATTTTAAACCGGCACAGAACTTTAAGTCAGGATTGATTGTGCATTTAACCGAGTTCTCAACAGCACAAAGCTGAGCATTATCTAAGGAACAGTTTTCCGGCAAATCTTGAATGCTGAAAGTGAAAATTTCCTCAGGCAATATTTCTTCCACTACAGCCTCAACCTGTTCTTCAGGTGTATTTGCCTCCGCAACTACCTGCGGAGTCGATTTTTTATACAAAGAAACACTTAGGGCAATAATTGCCAACATAGCGATAATAACGATAATTTTTTTCAACATAACTTTTCCCCGATTAAAAATGATATTCTGCCGAGAGGCTGTATTCCATTGAGTGATCATATCTCGCCAGTTTGTCAAAATTGACATAGCGAGTGATTATTCTGAAACCCCAGTTTTTATCTAAAGCATATTTAAAACCGCCTCCGAAACGATAACCTATGCCGTGTTCGTTATTGTGTTTTTCCGGCACGAAAGTTGTTTTATAAACGTATTCACCGGCGCCGGTCGTACCTAAAAGCGAAAAGCGATTCGAACAACCTATCGGTAAATAAGCCAATAAATCCAAACCGTAAGAGCGATAAGATGTTTTTATGCTGCTGTCGGATATGTGTCTTTTATTGCCGTTGCTTAAGTTAAAAAATAACTCGGTTCCGAAATATTTACTGTAATCAGAGCCGATGTGCAAACCAACCACATTATAATACGGATTGAAGCCTTTTGCCGTGGTATGTGTATAGGCATAATCAATACCCACATACGGCTTATAGTTATAGCTGTCGGCATTGGCAACCGAAAAGCTTGAAACCGTAAAAAACGCAGTCGTTAAAAAAAAGGTAATCTTTTTCATTTAACATTCCCTATAACAATTAACGAACCCATTATAATTATTTTATTCAAAAAATAAAGTATTTTATAAAAAAGGTTGTTAATGATGTTTTTTTATGGTATCTTGAACAGATAAGATAAGAGGTGGCAGATGTTAAACCGAAAAATTTGTGAAAAAGGTCGCTCTATGGTTGAAATGATGGGGTATATGGCGGTGGTTATGACCGTCATTGTTGCCATCGGTAAAATGGTTACCAGTGTGTTTAATGAGCATAAATACAGCCAAGCCTCAATTCAGCTCGGCGATTTGGCGGCGGCAATATCGAAAGCCGGTGCTGT
>OMQI01000028.1 GCA_900313185.1 uncultured Rhodospirillaceae bacterium | reverse complement strand
GGCAGGCTACAGATATTGAAATTCAGGCAAAACTGATTTTGGATTTGCGCAAGCGCTTGAATACCATATATGCGCAAAATACCGGTCAAAAACTTTCGGTAATCGAAAAAGCTATGGACCGAGATAATTTTATGACGCCGAAAGAAGCGTTGGATTTTGGTTTGATTGATCATATTATTACAAATCGTGAAGAAATAAAGTAGGTGTAATATGAGTGATAAAGAAGATGATATTTTGCATTGCTCGTTTTGCGGCAAAAGCCAAAAAGAAGTAAAAAGATTGGTAGCCGGACGAGGCGTTTATATATGTAATGAATGTATAGACGTGTGCCATTCCATTATGGAAGAGGAACCTCTTGCCGAAGATAAAAAGAGTGGAACCGAAGAAAATCCGGTCGGTAATGATTTACCGACACCGTCCAAAATTAAAGAATTTTTGGATGAGTACGTAATCGGGCAGGATTATGCCAAAAAGGTATTGGCGGTTGCAGTGTATAATCACTATAAACGCTTAAACAACCCTAATAAAGATGTGGTTGATATTGTTAAATCGAATGTTATTCTGATTGGTTCTACCGGTTGCGGTAAAACCCTGTTGGCGCAGACTTTGGCTAAGATTTTGAATGTGCCGTTTGCCATTGCCGACGCCACTACATTGACCGAGGCCGGATATGTTGGCGAAGATGTGGAAAATATCGTGTTGAAATTGGTTCAGAACGCCAATTACGATATAGAAAAAGCGCAACGAGGTATCATTTATATTGATGAAATAGATAAGATTTCCCGCAAAGGTGACGGTCCTTCAATCACACGTGATGTGTCGGGCGAAGGCGTGCAACAGGCATTGCTTAAAATTATTGAAGGAACCGTTGCCAATGTTCCTCCGCAAGGTGGACGTAAGCATCCGCAACAGGAATTTTTGCACGTTGATACCACAAATATTCTGTTTATATGCGGCGGTGCTTTTGCCGGATTGGAAAAAATTATCGAAAAGCACGGTACCGGTAGCGTGACTTCTATCGGTTTCGGTGCTAAAGTTGATAAGGAAGATAAGACTGTCGGTCAGATTTTGAAAGATGTTCGTCCGGAAGATTTGATTAAATACGGCTTAATCCCTGAATTTACGGGGCGTGTACCGGTAATAGCAACTCTTGATGATTTGGACGAACCTGCATTGATAAAGGTTTTGACCGAACCGAAGAATGCACTTGTCAGCCAGTATACATCGTTGTTTAATATGGATAATGTCAAGTTGACACTTACCAAAGAAGCTTTGCTTGAGGTAGCTAAATTGGCGATTAAACGCAAGACCGGAGCCAGAGGCTTGCGTGCCATTATGGAAGAAATTCTGATGGAATGGATGTATGAGTTGCCGGATCAAAAAGATGTTACCGAAATTATCATTGATGAAAAGGTAGTAGACGGTAAGGCTAAGCCGAAGTTAGTTAAAAAATCGATGAAAAAATCGGCATAGTTTAAAAAGCGACCGGAGGGTCGCTTTTTTTTTCGGCTGAAAGTAACGTTATTATGCTAAAAAGTTCACGAAAAGTTCATAAAATTGTGCTAGACATATTTACGGTTTTGTGATAGCATACCCTAAAAGACTCTGTATAGGAGAAAAGTATGTATATATGGATATTATTGGCAACATTGATGGTGGCATTAAGTTTCTTTAATCTGTCTCCTCGGCAGGATAAAGATCACGCCGTCAATGAAGTTAAGGCCGCAACGGTGGTAAACCGTTTTAAGGCGGAACACTTGGCTATGGCCAAATATATGGAGTGCGAAATAGTCAAACAAACCGATAATTCCGACTGGGACGGTATAGAAGGAGCCCGTACCAGTGCCAATTTACCGGTAGAAATCAGTTACGGAGGCAGTGTAGCTTCCACGTCACCTCGGCTTTCTTATACTAAGGTAAGTTGTTATTTGCCGCAAGGTTATGAATATTCCGATACGGATATAAAACACTATATATACTGTTTGGATGATGATGTCGAAAAGACCGGAACCAGACAGCACGTTGCCTGTAATTTGACAAGTAAGCGTTATTTAGTATCATATATGAAAATTCCGGATAAATGGTTATC
>OMQI01000024.1 GCA_900313185.1 uncultured Rhodospirillaceae bacterium | reverse complement strand
TTCGCAAATCCACCCTTCTTCACAAGCTTGATCTTTACACTTGATTTGTGTCAGTGTATAACCAAGGCATTGAGCGCCTTGGACTGCCCTTACGTTGTTCATCATTGCATCACCAGGACATTTTCCTCCCGGTAAGAAACAAACTTTCGCAGAGACATCCCTTGTCGAAAATAAAACTGCCGCACACAATAATGTACACGCAGTCACCCCTCCGATAAAGTATCGGAAGAGTGTTCTCACAAAGGGGATTTTATATGTATTATACATAGTATCCTCCTAATCAGATGTTATATACGCTTTAATAGTAACACATTTTTTTAAAAAGAAATATGAACTTTTTGTGAACTTTTTAATACAAAATTTCACATCAATAAATTCTATTTTTTAGCTTGAAAATTTAAATTTTAACGTTCCGGATAAATGGAATAACGTAAAACTAACGAACATACATTCATTTTTCCGCAGGCACAGCCTAAAATGGCCGCACTCTCTGGTATCGGATACTGTGTAAGGCTGTCATCCGGCTTGGCTACCGTATACATCTTACGCTTTTTTATCTCGGTATAGCGGATTTTACCGTCCTTTCCGACAACCGCAACTTCTTGACCCTCAATGTTTTCAATATCTGATATAGCGGTATCTTTGCCGTCCTCATCAACATAGCCGATTGCCTCTGCCATCAAACCGCTTTTGGAATTTCCCCAATCCAAACCGGCTAACTTTACGCAAACACCGTGCGGTAACCCTTGATACGCCAACACAAACGATGACTTTTCGCTCTCCGTCGGTTTTTTATTTTTTCTGATTTTGGAAATTATTACAATTTTCCCGCCTAAAATGTTCTTTATGCCCACATCACCGACCGAAGACTTGGGAACTGCTCCGGATTGCACCAACAATTCAGATATATTGTTTACATCCTGACCGTGAGTGGCATATAAAGTTCTGATATTTCTTATCATTGATGTTATCTCGGTAACCGCAGCATTAACGTCCTTATTGAGCTTGTAGTTATAGGTAGCCAAGTTCACAACCTTAAAACCGATTATAAAAATAAGACAAAATGCAACAATCTTAAAGAGTCTGGATAAACGCTTTTGATTATAATTGTAAAACTCCTCAAATTTTTCCCAAAATGTTTCCGGCTCTTTATATTTGTTGTACATTATAACCTCCTAGATAGCTATGCGCCCGTGGCAATGCTTAAATTTTTTACCGCTTCCGCACGGACAAGGATCATTTCGACCAACTCCGGCAAACATTTTCTTATCGAGCTTTTCCATAGGTTCATCACTGGTAACGGCTCCATCGTGTACCGCCGACATCTTGCGATTTTGTTCCTTTTCCATCGCTTGTTCCATACGTTGTTGCGAATCGGTTTGAATTACAGTATGGCATATTACCACAGAAACACGCTCTTTTAAAGTATCTAATAAATTTGAAAACATATTAAATGCTTCTTTCTTGTATTCATTAAGCGGATCTTTCTGTCCGTACGCCCGCAAAACAATAGTATGACGCATTAAATCAAGCGATGCAATATGATCCTTCCATAACTGGTCTAAAACTTGCAATAAAATGCTTTTTTGAACCATTTTAACCGCTTCCGGCGGCAATGTTTGTTCACGTTCTGCCAAACGATTATCAACTTCGCTTAAAATGGTTTCTCTCATTTTTTCGCTGTCAATATCCGGATTATTACACCAATTTTCTATCGGCATACTGAATGAGGTAGCTGCCAAAATATCTTGTTTCAAGCCATCCTTATTCCATTCTTCCGGAGAAGTACCATACGGAACGTGAGCGTTGATTATCGAGCTTAAATACTCATCACGCATCTCCTTTATGGTATCGGAAACATCTTCCTGCTCCATAATATCCCGACGCTCCGCATAAATAATTTTACGCTGTTCGTTCATTACGTTATCATACTTTAACAAGTCTTTACGAATATCAAAGTTACGCTCTTCAACCTTCTTTTGCGCTTTTTCCAAAGCCTTGCTTATCCACGGATGAACTAAAGCTTCACCTTCCGGCAACCCTAAGCGTTGCAAAACATTAGACATTTTTTCGGAACCGAAAATACGCATCAAATCATCTTCCATAGATAGGAAAAACTTAGAAGTTCCCGGATCTCCCTGACGTCCTGAACGTCCTCGCAATTGGTTATCAATACGACGGCTTTCGTGACGCTCGGTGCCGACGATATACAAGCCGCCGGCCGCCAAAACTTTTTCTTTATCTGCCGCAACCTCGGCCTCAATTTCTTTTTTGAGTTCGGCAATCTGTTCCGGCGTCTCTTCTCCGGTTAATTTTTCTTTTAATTTCATATCAGGATTACCGCCAAGCTGAATATCGGTTCCACGTCCGGCCATATTAGTAGCAATGGTTATCGCCCCTGAAACACCTGCTTGCGCAACAATTGCCGCTTCACGCTCGTGATGACGAGCATTCAAAACTTCAAAATCTATATCCGGGGCCGCTTGATGCAACAGTTCGGCCACAATTTCAGATTTTTCCACCGAAGTCGTGCCGACCAAAACCGGTTGTCCTCTTTTATGGCTATCTATAATCGTATTGATAATGGCTCTGTATTTTTCGTTAGCCGTACGATAAATTTCGTCTTGCAAATCTTCTCTTTTTACCGGTTTATTGGTAGGAATTTCCACGCATACCAAATTATAAATATCGCAAAATTCGTTTTCTTCGGTCATTGCCGTTCCGGTCATACCGGCTAATTTCGGATACAAACGGAAATAATTTTGGAAAGTAATCGAAGCAAGCGTTTGATTCTCCGATTGAATTTCTACGCCTTCTTTAGCTTCTAATGCTTGATGTAAACCGTCGCTGAAACGACGTCCTTCCATAATACGTCCGGTAAATTCATCAACTATCACCACTTTGCCGTCTTTGACAATATAATCAACATCACGTTGGAACATTTTATGAGCACGTAGGGCATTATTGACGTGTTGAACCAGATTTACATTGCCTATATCATACAAAGAACCTTCCTTAATCAATCCGGCTTCACGCAAAAGCTGTTCCATATGTTCCATACCGGCTTCAGTCAAGGTAATATTCTTTTGCTTTTCGTCTTTTTCATAATCGGTTTCTTTCAAGTTAGGAACAAGTTTGGAAACCGTAACATAAGTTGCCGACGAATCTTCCGCTTCACCGGAAATAATAAGCGGGGTTCTGGCTTCATCAATCAAAATGGAATCCACCTCATCGACAATAGCAAAATTGAAATCACGCTGAACTCTTTCATAGAGGCTGAATTTCATATTATCACGCAAATAGTCAAAACCCAATTCGTTATTGGTGCCGTAAACAATATCGGAAGCATAAGCCATACGGCGCTCGTTATCATTTTTGCCGTGAACAATATAATCTACGGTCAAGCCCAAGAAACGATAAATCTGCCCCATCCACTCGGCATCACGTTTGGCCAAATAATCGTTAACCGTAACTACATGAACACCTTTTCCTTCAATAGCATTTAAATATGCAGCCAATGTCGCAACCAATGTTTTACCTTCACCGGTTTTCATTTCGGCAATCATACCTTTATGTAAAACTATACCGCCGATAAGCTGAACATCATAATGACGTTGTCCCATAACACGCTTTGCTGCCTCTCTGACGGTGGCAAAAGCCTCCGGCAAAATATCATCTAATGTTTCGCCATTTTTCAAACGGTTGCGAAACTCATCAGTCTTTGCTTTGAGTTCTTCGTCGGAAAGTTTTATAAAATCCGGTTCTAATGCATTGATTTGATTAACTATTTTATATTGTTTTTTTACAAAACGATCGTTGGCACTGCCAAAAATTTTTCTTGCTATTTGTCCTAACATTTGTATTTCCTATTTTATTACATTTTATAATAATTAGTTTGAATAAACAATAAAGTCAATACTTTGAGCAAAAGTTATAAACTTATATTGAAATTTAAAATAAAAAAGATATGATAGGCACGATTTATTCATTTTAAGGAGAAATTTTAATGCAAAAAAAATACATACTTGCCGCAACGGCCGTTGTTGTTGTTTTGGTCGCCGGTGCTTTTACTTACAAAGTTTATGCCGAAAAGAATAATGGTGTTGCCGCTGTAGTTAACGGCGAGAAAATCACTATTGCCGAAATGAAAGAGGCTTATGAGCAAAATCCGCAGATCAAGGCTCAGGCTTCTTTTGAAGAATTTTATGCACAAGCTTTGGATATTATGGTTAACAGCAAATTAGCTTTACAGGCTGCCACAAAAGCCAATATTCAAGCTACTCCGGAATATCAAAAACAATTAGCCGATATTCAAGATGAAGTTGCTCGTCAGGTTTATCTTGAAAAACAGGTTGAGGCAAAAGTTACCGATGCCAAAATCAAAGAAGTTTATGATGAATACTTAGCTAATTTCAAACCGGAAAAAGAAGTTAAAGCAAAGCACATTTTGGTTGAAGAAGAAGATTTGGCTAAAGATATTATCGCTCAACTGGATGCTAAAAAAGCCTCTTTCGATGATTTGGCTAAAAAATATTCCAAAGATCAGGCTGATTTAGGTTACTTTACCGCTGAAGTTATGGTACCGGAATTTTCACAGGCTGCTATGGCTATGGAACCGAATACTTATTCCAAAGAACCGGTTAAAACCCAATTCGGCTACCACGTAATTTTGGTTGAAGACGTTAGAGAAACCAAACCGCAACCGCTGGAAGCCATTGAAAATCAAATCAAAATGAGCCTTTCTCAAAAAGCTGTTGCCGAAGTTGTTAAAGAACTTAACGACAATGCCAAAATTGAAAAGTTCGATTTGGAAGGTAAAAAAATAGAATCTAAATAAGATTTAGGTTCCTTTTGTAAAAAGGTCGCTTCTTGCGGCCTTTTTGTTTGACAAAAATAAAAATTTTTATTACACTTATAATATATATATATGGGAGAATTACTATGACTGATTTACAAAAAGGCTTGGATTGCTGTTTCGAAGATAACGGGCGTTTGATCTTTTATCCGTCGGGTAAAGAAATTTACCTTTATGAAAAAACCGCCGAAGAACTAAATGAAATCTGTCAAATTATTCCGCAATGTGATGAAGTTAATTTAGAAATGGAAGATTTATCTTCCGTAAAAGGATTAAAATTTAAAGACGGAGCCATCGTTAATTTAGGCGGTGCCGAGAATTTGCCGCCGGATTTAGATATATCAAATTGCGCAGAAATTGATTTGAGCGGACGGGATTTAAGCCAAATACTACCCCAAACCCTCCGAGAAAATTCAACTTTTATCTATACTTCACGTCTGCAAAGCGGTTTTGGGATGAACAATCTTCACCCGTTTGGAAACAATATTGATGTCAGCAGGTGTTCTTCCGTAACCATAAACAATATTGATTTAAGTAACGCTTCCAATCTAAAATTCAAAGACGGAGCTGAAGTTGATTTATCCGGCTGTGAAAACATTCCACCGCATCTTGATGTATCAAAATGCGATAAAATTTACCTTTCAGAATGTGATTTAGGTAATCTTAACGATTTGAAATTTAAAGAAAACGCCTATATTTCTCTTGCCGATTGCAAAAACGTTCCTTCTAATATAGATATAAGTCATTGCTCGGGTGTATATTTATCCGGTCTTGATTTATCTAGGATAGATAATCTTAAATTTGCCGAAAATTCCGACGCAAACCTTTCAAGGTGTATAAACATTCCGGAAAATCTTGATATTACTCCTTGTAAAAACGTCAATTTATCCGGATGTGATTTAAGTTGTGTTAAAAATCTGCATTTCAAAGACGGGGCAACAGTTACCATATCCGAATCCAAATTGCCGGAAAACCTTGATTTTAGTAATTGTGATGAAGTAGATTTAAGCGGATGTGATTTAAGTAATGTAAAAAATTTAAAATTCAAAGACGGAGCAAAGGTCAATCTTTCAGGTTGTAAAAACATTCCGGAAAATCTTGATATAAGTAAATGCCAAGAGGTTAATTTGGCAAAATGTGATTTGGGTAATTTAAAAAATTTAACATTCAAAGATGGCGCCGAAATTAATTTATCAAAATGTGCAAATATTCCTTACAATACTGATTTTTCAACGTGTTCAGCCTTAAATTTAAGCGGTTGTGATTTATCGCAAGTCAACAAAATCAATTTCCGGAGCAATGCAAAAGTAAATTTACAAGGATGTAAAAATATCCCCGAAAATTTTGATGTCAGTATATGTAGTGAGGTATGGTTAACCCCTAAACAAATCGATAATGTCACAATAGGAAATGCTCATGTGGTTTTGGGCGGTATCAATTACGATAAACTTGATTTCCGTAAACTTAACAATTTTACCGTTTCAGCCTGCGTAAGCGATGAAACACTGGGTAATTCTTATATATCTTTTACAGGTATGAAGGAATATGTATTCAAAGATAAAAAACAATATGATGACTTTATCAAAAACGGTGAAGTTATTCCTGACGGTGTTACTGTTTCCTATGATAAGGAAACTCTTAAGGAACAAATAAAAGAAGATCAGCAAAAAGCTCAGTCGGTAATGCGAAAAAAACAAAATACAACAACCCAAAATACATCTGAGAGAACTTCTTTGAAAACAGAATTAAAGAAAAAACCGGTGCAAAATATAACAATACAACAGAATCAACCTGTTATACACCACGTAGAGCCTAATAACTCGATTAATATTCCAAAACCATTGATTATTGAAAAAATAAGAAGGCAAAACGGATAGCTATAATTTGGCTCGTAACATATTCAATAAAAATACGATTGCTCCGACAAAAATAAAGAATATGAGCATATAAAACGAAACATATAAAACCCCTAAACCTACAACGGTAAAAAAGAACAATGCTATTGCACCAATCAATATACTAAGCCAATCATTATCAAACAAAAATGATTTTGGGGCATAAACATCTATATCTTTCTCACCGCAAAAGCTATGCCCGCATTTCAAACAACGCTTGGCATCAGGTGGCAAATTAGCACCACATTTATCGCAAACCATATAAAAACCTTCACCATTATCGGTAATACGGCGTTTACACTGCGGACAAAAGCGCCATTTCCAAAATGAATAAGGCTCTATTTCCTTTTGACAATGAAAGCAAAAATATTTTTTCATAAATTTCTCCGTTTTTGATAATTTAGATATTTTTTTTCAAAAAAACAAGAAACTTATTTTAATTGCATTTTAATACACGTTCTTTTATGATGAAATTACAAACTAAGGAGGGGAATATGAAAAAGGTTATTGTCATCGGCGCCGGTCCGGCCGGAATTACTGCCGCTTATGAGCTTTTAAAACGTTCCAGAAACTACGATGTGATTATTTTGGAAGAAAGCGATACTATCGGCGGTATATCCCGCACCGTTCAATACAAAGGTAATCGTATGGACATCGGCGGACATCGATTTTTTTCGAAAGATGAAAAAGTAGTTGAATGGTGGAATGATATAATGCCTTTACAAGGCAAACCTTCCTTTGACGATATATTAACCGGCCGTAATGTAACACTCAACAGCAAAGGTCCGAATCCGGAAACAGATGATGTGGTTATGCTCAATCGCCGACGTGTTTCCCGTATTTTTTATAAACACAAATTTTTTGACTATCCGGTAAAAATGAACTTCAATACCATTATGAATATGGGGATTTTTACTACCGCAATAGCCGGTTTCAGTTATTTGTGGTCGGTAATTCGTAAACTTCCGGAAAGCTCCTTGGAAAATTTTTACATTAATCGTTTCGGGCGCAAGCTGTATTCTATGTTTTTTGAAGGATATACCGAAAAATTATGGGGACGGCATCCTCGTGACATTTCTGCCGATTGGGGCTCACAAAGAGTTAAAGGGTTATCAATTGTTGCCATTTTAAAAGATATTATCGGAAAAATTCTACCGATTAAAAATAAAAAGGTAGAAACTTCACTGATTGAAGAATTTAATTATCCTAAATACGGTCCGGGGCAACTATGGGAAATTGCCGCTGAAAAAATTGAAGAAATGGGCGGAAAAATTATCAAAGAAGCCAAAGTTGTTGCTTTTGAAACCGAAAATACCAAAATATCAACCGTAATTTATCAGAAAGATGGTAAAAAAATCAAAGAAGATGCCGATATTATCATCTCTTCAATGCCTTTAAAGGATTTAGTAGCCGGCATTAAAAATGCTCCGCAAGAAATTTTTGATATTGCCAACGGGCTTCCATATCGTGACTTTGTAACCGTAGGTTTATTGCTTTCCGGACTTAATTTACAGAATAAAACAAAGTTAAAAACCTTAAATGATATTATTCCGGATTGCTGGATTTATGTACAAGATACTTCTGTGAAGCTTGGACGAATCCAAGTTTTCAATAACTGGTCACCTTATATGGTCGCCAAACCGGAAGAAAAAATGTGGATTGGATTAGAGTATTTTTGCAAGGAAGGTGATAAATATTGGAATATGAGCGATGAGGAATGGCAAAAATTTGCTATATCCGAATTGGTAAAAATGAAAGTTATATCTTCCGAGCAGGTTGAGGATGCTCATGTTGAAAGAATGAAAAAAGCGTATCCGGCTTATTTTGACACCTATAAAGATATTGACAAACTTATTGCTTGGCTTAATTCTTTTGATAACCTTTATTGTATAGGACGTAACGGACAACATCGGTATAATAACATGGATCATTCGATGGCCACCGCATTTGTCGCCGTAAACCATATTTTGGGCAACAGTAAAGATAAACAAGCTATCTGGAATGTTAATACCGAAAAAGAATATCACGAAACCAAAACAAACTGATATTTAGGGCATATTGTCCGATTGTTCAGCTTTTAATCTCTTGTTTCATATTTATATCTTCGTAGGTGAAAACATTTTGTTTTTGCTTTGATTAATAACAACAGGAGAAAATATTATGAAAGTTAAAAATAAATTTTTTGCGGAATCAGATAAAAAATCTACTGATAAAAAGGGCGGTTGCGGTTGCTCTTCCAATACTTGTTCGGAATATGAAGAAGAAGTTGAAATAAGTGATACCAAAGTCAACAAATAGGGAGAAAAAGATGAAAAATATCAGTACATATTCTTCATCACGCAATCACGGTTCCGAAATGCCTGCTATGGGAAGAAATTCGGAGTTTAATCATCTGATGAATTACTTATGGAATTATCTGGATACTTCCAATTCATCAACTGAAAGCTCTTCTTTGGGCGAATGGGAACCTCGGATTCAAGTGGTTGAAACCAAGGAAGCCGTTAACATTACCGCCGAATTGCCGGGAATGGATGAAAAAAATTTGGATTTGCAAATTTCTTCAGACGGGTATTTATCATTATGCGGTGAAAAGAAAAATTCTTTCGAAAGCAATGATAAAGATGCTTATTTTTCGGAAATTTCCTATGGTGCGTTCAAAAGAACCATTCCTTTACCGTGGGATTTGGACTATGATAATGCCGTTGCTCATTACACCAACGGAGTTTTAAACATTTCTATCCCTAAAACACCGGTAGAAAAACAAAAATTCAAAAAAATAAGCATTCAGAAAAACACCAACTAAAATTAAGCCCTGTTGATAATAAAAACAGGGCTTTTACTTTCAATCTTTACCAAAACTTAAAATTTAATATTTATGATAGCAATGTATTACTGTATAGAAAGGGTTTTACAATGCTTAAGAGCGCAATTTTTAAAAAGACAGTTTGTATAACGACCATATTCTCGTTTGCCTTAGCTAATTTACCGAGAACGGCTGAAGCTTTCGGATACCGCTTAACTCCGGAATCGTTCGAAGAAATGTATGCATTGGCACAAAACGGACGAGTAGAAGCCCTACGCTCTTCCATTAATCGTGGCCTTAATATTGATGTTATGAATTCCAACGGCGACACCGGTCTTTGTGTTGCCGCACGCAGACACGACTCTTACACATACAATGCCTTTCGTGCAGCCGGTGCAAACCCTCGTCACCCTTGCACACAGGATATTGAAGATTATGACAATTTTCTAGCAAATTCTCGTGCCGTTTCGGTAACCTCAACGCCAAGAGCTGCTTACGGAACCATTGGTAAGGAACAATACAGCGTTTCTCCTAAAATCTGGTGGTGGATTGGCGGTGCCGCTTTGGTGGGTGGTGCTATAGCTATTGCTCTCGGTGGTGGTGGTGGCGGCGGTGGCAGCCACAGTAGCAGCGGAGGTGGCGGTGGTGATACCGAAGAATATAACAGTTTGGGTTCTATTGCCGGAACAAAAGGAATTATCCATAAATCAGTTTCAGAAGCTGCAGCAGAAAATACTTCCTTTATGAATATAACAAATTCTAAAGTTGAGGAAATTGCCAGCATAGATTTAAATTCAAACATTTTGCAAAATACTGAATACCTTGATGTCGCTCTCAAGGCTGAAAATAGCGGAAAATACACCAATAAAGTTGATACCGTTATACAGGTCGGCAAAGGATCTGTCGGAATGAGTGCTACCAAAAAAGCACAAATTAACAACTTCGGCTATATAAATATTGACAGTTATAACGCCAGCATCGGTATGGTTGCAAGTGAGGGATCTACGGCAACCAACTACGGACAAGGAGTTATACCTAACGGATTGCCGGCAAATAACGGTATTTCTCTGAACTTTTCCGGATATGAAGACACCAATACTTTAATCGGTATGTATGCCGACAGTAATTCGGTTTTGCAAAACTTCGGAGATATTAAAGGTTCGGCAATAAAAGCATCTTCCCAAACCGAAGAAGAAGTTGATACCGGAGGACTTGTAACTCCAAATCCAGGAGAAACCGAAGTCAAAGAATCTGCGGCAACCGGAACTTTAGTCGGTATGGAAGCAATGATTGTAAATGCCGGAAAAGATTTGAATAAAGATACCATAAATTTATTAAACGGATCCGCCGGAAAGATTTATCTCAGTGCCGGTGATGCGGGAGCTACCGAAAATGATATTAAAGTTTCTATGATAGGAATGGGAAGCTTTTTAGATGACGGATTTATGAACGGTTCCAAAAATATAAACCGTGCTGAAAATGTCGTATTACGCAACTCCGGTGAAATTAATATCAGTTATACCGGAAATTATACTCCGACTTCTGATTCTTCATTACGCAAAGGAACCGGCGGTATTGTAGGTATGCGTGCCGATGCCAGAACTTCCGCATATAATTTGAATAATATAAACTTAAATTTGGAAGAATCTTCTTCCGGCAGCAGTTCTGTGGATGTTGCTGCCGGAATGCAGTCCATACACGGAGGAAATTTATCTAACTCCGGAAACATTAGCATAAAAACATCTGCCGGTAATGAACGCAGAAATTACGGTATGGTTTCGGTTGAAGGTTCCGGTAGTGTGTCCGGACTATATGCCGATTTAAATCAAAATCTGATTAATTCGGGAAATATTTCTGTTCAAGCCAGTAACAGTTTCGGGATTGCTTCATATAACGGCGGAAATTTAAAAAACAGTGGAAACATTACTTTAGGTAAACCGGAAACCACCACACAGTACCAAAAAAATATTGCAATGTACGGATATGGTAAAACCAAAGAAGCCATTTTGGAAAATACCGGTGTTATCAATATTTACTCTCATGATTCCATTGCTATGCAAAATGATTTCGCCGGTGGAACAACTATTTACAATAACGGCATTATCAATGTTTTTGAAAGCGCTACAAACTCTTATGTTTTCGGTGGTGCATACAGTGAAGCCCATAATTCGAATACTATCAATTATTATGCCAATTCCACGGGTGAAACCGCCTCAGAAGGTGAAGAACACGATCCGTTTGCCAATTACAAACTTTCCATAGGTAATTCTATTATCAGCACACTATCACGATCTGTTTTGGGAGAACAATCCGCATCATCATCTTCAACCACGGAAAAAATTTATAATGATGAAAATTCGGTTATAAATATGGACGGTTCATCTTTTGTATCGGCAATGTCGGTTGAAACGGATGATAGTGGAGAAACACAAGGAAAAGCTATTAATAACGGTGAAATCAATATAACCGACAGTATTCATGGTAATGCCACCAATACCGTTGGTATGTATTTAGGAGAAGGGGCTATTAATAACGCCTATATTACAAATGAAAACTCCATTACCACCAATTCTCGTTTTTCAGCCGCTATGGCTAACGCTTCTCTTCAAAATGCCAGTATGATAAACAACGGAGATATAACTGCTAAAAACAAGTATTCTTTAGGTATGTACTCTTCCGGTATCAGTAATACCAAAAACAATAAAAACATTGCGATGAAAGGTGACCATAATGTTGCTATTTACAGCATCGGTAATACAGGTAAGACTCTAATTCTTAACTCTCCAGATGCAACAATAACGGTTGGTGACAAAAATACCAAAACCGAGGACAGTTATGGTATTTATATAGGCGATGGCGGTAAAGCCTCCATTGAAAACAGCGGTGTTATCGATATTTATACTAAAGAGGCCGGAGCGGGTATCTTCAGCAAGGGAGAAGATGTTACCGTAAGTAACAAAAACACCATAAATGTAAACGGAGATAATGCAGCCGGCATTTATGCGACAGGTAGCGGAAAAACCGATATTACCAATGATACAGATGGTGTTATTAATGTGGGAACTGCTGCTAATAACGTTTCCGACAGTTACGGTATTTATACCGAAGCCAAAGGTAAAGTTTCAAATAAAGGAACTATAAATCTTTACAACGACGCAAGCCAGAAAGGATATGCTATTTATTCCAAAAACAGTAACAGTGAAGTTACCAATGAAGGAACCATAAATCTCAATAATGAAAATGGCACGGCCATTTATGCCGCTAACGGAAAAATAATTAATAAAGAAACCATTAATATCAATTATGACAGCAGTAATGCACTTGAAGCCACAGAGGATGTCGAAGTAATAAATGAAACAAATGCTACCATTAATGTCGGGCGAGAAGATCAGGCTGTGAGTAACAGTAACGGTATGGTTTATCTTGCTCCAGACGATACGGAAAAAGAATCAGACGGCGGAGTGCTTACTAATAACGGTACCATAAATTTATACAGCGTTGAAAACGGTAACAGTCATGCTGTTTCTCTTAACGGGAAATCTGTATTTAATAACAATAAAAACATAAATTCATACAACAACTATTCTTCGGCTGTTTTCGTTTCAGATTCAGCTACGGTTAATAATAGCGGAAATTTAATTGTTAAAGGAACTAATGTTGAAGCGGTTAAAAGCACTATTGCTTCCGACGATGAAACACAGGTTGACGGGTTAACATTCAACAACAGCGGAACAATAACCATCGGAACATCCGGAACCGAGGGATATGACAGTTACGGCGTTTTTGCCAAAGCCATAAACTCTGTAATTAATGATGGTATTATTACTGTTCATAATAATTCCAGTTATGCCATTTATGCCGAAAGCGGAAATTTGATAACCAATAATAATTCTTTGACAATGAATGGTAAAAATAGCACTGCCATTTATGGCGGAGGGGTAAATTTAATTACCAACAAAGGTCAAATTCAAATTAATGAAGAAGGTGGTAAAGGCATTATTTCCAGCGGTTCCGGTACTATTAAAAACCAAAATCTCATAACCTTAGCCAATGCTACTGACAGTTATGGTATAAAAGCTGTATCTGCTTCTATTTTGACGGATAATAACTCATCTATCGTAATAGGTTCTTTATCTGCCGATGGAAATAACGGAAACTACGGTATTTATTCTCTTGAAGGTACTATTAATAACAGCGGTGATATTTATATCTATGGCGGAGGATATGGAATTTACGGCCAATCAGTTACTTCTTTGATAAACAGTGGTAATATTACAATTAAAAATTCCGAGAGTGTTGGTATTTATACATCTGTCAGCAGTGTTACCAATGATGGTACCATTAATATGTCGGGGGCTGATTCTATAGGAATTCATTCTATAGGAAGCAGTACTATTTACAACAATATCGGAGCTATCATAAATATTGTATCCGGTTCGGCTATTTCTGCAACTCGTTATACTCCTGTAATAAACAGCGGTAATATAACCGTATCTGACACAGGATATGCTATCAACAACGCATCAAAGTTAACAAACAGCGGTAATATAACCGTTGAAAAAGGTACCGCCGTCAATGTTCGTGATGAAGTGACAAACAGCGGTAGTATTGTTGTTAATAATAGCGGTACAGCTGTTACCGTTTACACTACCGGCTCTATCTCAAATACTGCCGATATTCTTGTGAAAGGAAACGGAACTGCTATTGAAGGTGCTTTATCACTAAGTAATACGGGTGAAATAAGTACTGAAGCTGGTATCGCAGTCAACGAAGTACGTAATATTTCAAACGATAAAGGAGGTATTATAAAATCCTCCTCAGGAACAGCTATAAAAGGAGCGAGTATCGTTAATAATTACGGTAAAATAATCGGAACCGATTATGCGGTTGACGGAGGAACAGAACTGACGAACTCCACTGATAGTGTCATCTCCATATCTTCCGGTACTGCTGCCGTTAACGGCGTGACCACTGTGAATAATAGTGGTACCATTGAAGTTACCGGAACGGCAACTGCGGCTATTTTGGGAGCAACTAATGTTAATAACAACGGTGTTATCAGAATTAATAACGGACACGGTATTTATACGACAAATCCGGGAACAATAACCAACAGCGGTACAATTTCCGTCAGTACCGGTACAGGTAACGGTATTTATGTTGAGGTTCCTTATGTCGGCTCCGTTGTAACCATTACCAATACCGGTAATATTAATGTTGCCAGCGGTCACGCTATTTATATTGTTAAAAATTATCAATTAAACGCTGAAGAAGTTAGTGAAGGTGAAAGAACCGGTATAAAATATACCGACGGCACGGTTGTTGAACCTGGGGCTATGGGTGAAGGCGCTGTTGTATATGGTGGTTCTTGCGGACAACATTGTAAAAATGGTGAAATTGATTGGGGAGGATCTATTGCTTCGGCTTCATCTCTAAGTTCATCATTGATTTCAGTATCCGATCCTTCTTTGCTGAGAAATGTTCGTTTGCTTAACTTAGGACAAATCAGTCTGACCGGAGATGTTGACTTCGGCTCTCAGGAAGATAATACCAGCGTCGCTTCCATAGGCAAAAACGGAACTTATGAGGCAGAATCTTTCAGCGGCACGGTTTTGGCCGATAACAGTTTAGTTGAGGGTAGTTTTGATACGGTTTATGTAAACGAAGATGCCTTCATCGGTGAGGATAACGGATTGAATATCGTATCGCAATCTTATCTGTTTGATGCTTCTTTAGTGAGTAATGAAAACGGTAATCTGAATGTGGTTATGACTATGTCTTCATTTGAAGATAAAGTAAACGACTCACGTATTGCTCAATATTTAAGTCGCAACTATCAGGAACAAAAAGGTGAGGGTGTATTTGATATTCTTAAATCTGCCGGTAATAAGGCACAATTTGATGATTATCTTAATCGTGAACTCGGATTTAATATCATACCTGACTTAACCAAACAAAGTATAGATATAGAAAGAACCGTTAACAACGAACTCAATAATGACTTATTGACTGATTTAACTGAAACGAATCGACATAAAGTAAGCATTTTGGCATACAAAAATGAGGTTGACGATAAAAAAGAAGTCAGCGGATATAAAGATGTCGTAATTTCAGCTTACGGGTACAGCGATAAGGCATTAAATAACAAATTACGTGCCGGTCTGTCCTTGGCGGTAACTCGTTCAGAAAGTGATTTTAATGATGATTCTTCTCGTTATAACAATATGCTTGAAGTAGGAGCACCTATTATTTTCAATAATGATTTTATTTCAGCTTTAATCAAACCTAAAGCCGGTTTTGCTCGTGGTCACTATCGCCGTAATGCTGTAAATAAGGCATATAAAGCAAATACAAAAGAATATTACTACGGATTTGATTCTGATTTGCGTCATAATTTTGATTTAGGATATATTGCCTTAGAACCTAACGCCGGCTTTAACTTTACCGGACTTTATACGGATGATATAAAGGAAAACAAAGACGGATTAAAGATAAAAAGTAACAATACATTATCATCTTTAATTACTTTAGGTATGGATATTAAAAAGAAATTTATACTCGATAACCATAATTCTTTGTCATTTATAGCCGGCGGTAAATATTATCACGAATTAGGTGATAAATATCGTAATGATGCCACTATCAGCGATATGAACGGATATTATGATATTGTAAGCAATCGTTTCCAACGTGATTTCGGGTTGATAAATTTAAGAGCTGTTTATGATTACAGACAACTTTCTGTAGGAGCTTCGGCGAATATTCCGCTTGAACAAAAGAGACAACCTTATTATCTGCTTAATTTAGGGTATAAATTCTAGCACAAAAAAGAACCGTGAAAAATCACGGTTCTTTCTCTTTGTAATTAAGAATATATTATATTTGAATGCTCTTAGCTTTAACTAAAATATCCGTCAATTGCTTATTTGCTTCTTCTAAAGAGCAATTACTGTATACGGAAACTTCCGTCGCCAGTCTTTCAACGGCTTTTTCATACATTTGTCTTTCACTGTATGACTGCTCGGCAATATTTTCGCTGCGATACAAATCTCTTATAACTTCGGCTATGGCAACCGGATTTCCGGAATTAATTTTGCTTTCGTATTCCTGAGAGCGTCTGGACCAAGTAAACTTTCTGGCCTTAGCTTTTCCTTTAAGAGTATCAAAAGCTTCATTCATTGTTTTTTCATCGGAAATTTTACGCAATCCCGAACTTGAAATTCTGTATGTAGGTAACATTTCACTCATTTTATCTTTAGTAAAATTAATTACCAAGCATTCCAACTCGGCGCCTGCTATATTTTCCTTGGTAACACCAACTATTTTGCCTACCCCGTGATTTGGATACACAACATATTCTCCGGCATTAAAAGTTAACGACGGTAATTTTTTTACACTCATATCGGCTCCTAAAAAACAAATTATTTGTGACACGAAACTAAATATACCATATTTTTAAAGGCAAATCTAGTGCAAAAATGAAAATTTTTTAAATTTTTTATTTTACAGGCGGAAAGCCGTTTGTTTGACGTAAAGCTTCAGTTATTGCCATAGCGGCGGAAACTGCCATATTTATGGAACGAGCCTCCTGTATCATCGGTATACGCAATCTGGCATCTGCTTTTTGATGAACATTTTCCGGCACTCCGGCACTTTCTCGGCCCATTAATATTATATCATTTGATTTAAATTCAAAATCAATAAAGGATTGCGAGCTTTTAGTGGTAAGTAACACTATTCTCCCGTATTCTTCGGGATGTTCTTGTCTGTAATTTAAAAAGTCATTCCACGAACTGTGGCGACGATAGTTTGAAAAATCTAAATAATCCATACCGGCTCTACGCATTGCTTTTTCATTAAACATAAATCCGCAAGGTTCTATTATATCAATCGCCAAACCCAAGCACGCCCCAAGTCTGAGGAGCGTGCCTGTATTTTGCGGAATATCAGGTTGATATAAAGCTAAACGCATAACCTTTATTGCCTATTTTTTATCGTTTTTCGCCGCATTTTCGGCTTCTTTTGCTTTTTTGGCATTGTACATAGCCACAAAATCAATCGGGCTAATTAACATTGCCGGTAAACCTGCTGCCGATAAACTGTTGGCAACAATACTTCTGACAAACGGGAACAACAAACGAGGAAGTTCAATATACATAATCGGTTCAAAATGTTCTTCCGGAACATTTACGGTAGCTACTGCACCATAAGTTATCTCAACAATGAACAATTTTTTATCTTTTATATCAGCGTTCATTTTAGCGGTAAGAGTAACTTCATAATTGTTATCTTCCAACTTTTTGTTTCCCATACTTATATCAATATGCACATTAGGAGCCTGATTCATTTCAGCAAAAATTTGCGGAGCCATCGGAATTTCCAACGACATATCCTTGATATATTGACTGTGAATCATTAAAGCAACTTGATTAGCGTTCTCTGAATTTTTATTTTCTACCATTTTTTTCTCCTTTTTTATTGGTTTTATACAGAAATAATACCAAAAAACCTCTACGTCAAATATTTTGTATTGATAAATTTTTAAATTGTTATTATATTTATACGGAATGATTTTTTGAGGATAATAAAATGGGTTCTTTTGTTGATATAATATTTTTGATGATTTTGGTGGCTTTTATAATCACTCGTTTATACAGCGTGTTCGGTTCCAACGGAAGCGAAGAGAAAGTTCGGGTTATAGTAAAACCTCTTGATAAAAATGCTGAGAAAAAATTAATGGAAAATATTTCCAAAGTTATTAAAGAATCCAACAAAAACGATAATAAAGCGGATATTGTCGACTTTGACAGTTTATCCGAACCGGAAAAAAGCTTGGCTAAAATTCCTAACTTCAATAAAGAAACTTTTCTACGTGGAGCTTGCCGAGTTTTTGAAATGGTTTTACAAGCTTTCAGCAGTGGTAACATTACCGGAATAAAAGAGTTGGTAAATAAAAAAATTTGGGAAGCATTCAATCAGGTTATTAATTTCAGAAAAGAAAATAATTTATCATCAGAAGTTGATTTTATTTGTTTTGATAAAAGCGAAATAAAAGAAGTTAAATTGCTTAAAAACAGCGCTAAAATAGTTGTTGAATTTGTCAGCGAACAAATAAATATTTTAAGAAATGAAAAAGGCGAAGTTATTGAGGGTGATGAGAACTTCGTACAAAAAATCACCGATATATGGACTTTTGAGAGAACATTAAATGCTAAAAACAATCAATGGGTATTGGTTTCTACCAAAAAAAGCGCTTAAGTTAATATTAAGCATTATATTGGTTTCGGAAATAAGCGGATGTCTTAAAGAAACGCCTGTTTCCGACATAAAATCAAAAGCTGTTGTTACTAAAGTATCTTTCAACCAACTTAAGGGTTGGAATAATGATGATTTTAAACAAGTAATATCCGTTTTTTCCAAAAACTGCGTTTCTGTAGCTAATAATAAAAATGAATTTTTGTATTCTTCGCAAATAAAAATTAAAACTGCCGATTATCAAGAAATTTGCCGTAAGTTTACCGGTAAAAATATTAAAACTTCGGCACAAATGAAAAAATTTTTAGAAGATGAATTTTATCCTTATGCGATAAGCGACGAAAATAATCCGGAAGGTAAATTTACCTCATATTACGAAGCGGAAATTTACGCATCTTTTGAAAAAACAGATAAATATAAGTATCCTATATATGGAAAACCTTCTGATTTAGTAGAAATTAATTTGCGTGATTTTGATGAAAATCTACCTAATATGCGTTTAGTGGGAAGAGTTAAAGACGGAAAATTTATTCCTTATTATAACCGAAGAGAAATCGAAAAAAACGGTATCAAAGCACCGGTTATTATGTGGGGAAATGACTTGGTTGATATTCATTTTATGCAAATACAAGGTTCGGCGATTGCTCATATGTCTGACGGATCTGATTTACGTGTAGGTTATGCCGATAATAACGGACATAAATTCCGTGGTATAGGAGGTATCTTAATTTCTAAGAAGATGATAGACAGTAAAGATGCTTCTATGGTCAAAATAAGAGAATGGTTACGTAATAATCCGGAAAAAGCAGCTGATTTAATGGCAGAAAACGAAAGATTTATTTTTCAACG
>OMQI01000029.1 GCA_900313185.1 uncultured Rhodospirillaceae bacterium | reverse complement strand
ATTGCAATCAAAATAACAATGATAATACCGCGAACCATACCGAATGCAAAACCCAAAACTCGGTCAAGCGCACTCAATTTACTGGAACGAATTACACTGGCGATTTTATCAACGGTAAGTATCCACACCACGCAGAAAACAATCAAAATTATCATTCCGGAAACGACACTAGCCAAAACTTTAGAAGCTATGTATTTTTGCATTACCGGATCTAATAACGGAGTCATATAAAGTACCGCAACCGCCGCCAAAATCCAACCGGCCAAAGACAATAATTCTTTGGTCATACCTCTGGCGATACCAACCAATGCCGATACACCGGTAATAATCAAAAACACTACATCCAAATTATTGAGCTGTTCCATTATCATACTCCTAATTAAACCAATTTATCAGTCTTTGAACGTGTCCTATTTCATAACACGACAAATCGTAATTTTTAAGTCCTTTTTCCTTTTTATCCTTACCGAACGCCGGTGGAATTATTGCACCGGAAAATCCCAGTTTTTGTGCTTCTTTCAAGCGTAAATTACTTTGCGCAACCGCACGTATTTCTCCCGATAATCCGATTTCTCCGAAAGCAACCATATCGGCCGGCAACGGCTTTTTGGTCAACGATGATATTACAGCCATTGCCACCGCCAAATCAGCCGCCGGCTCGCTTATTTTCAAACCTCCGGCAATATTCAAATAAACATCGTGAGCGCTGAAGTTCATACTGCAACGAGCTTCCAAAACTGCCAATACCATTGATAATCTGTTAGAATCCCATCCGACTACCGCTCTTTTAGGTGTTGAGTATCCGCTCGGACTGACTAGAGCCTGAATTTCCACCAAAAGCGGACGTGAACCCTCTATACCGGCAAAAACACACGAACCGGATATATTTCCCTGTCGCTCGGCCAAAAACAACGCCGAAGGATTTTCAACTTCGACCAATCCTTTATCCTGCATTTCAAAAACGCCGATTTCATCAGTAGCGCCATAACGATTTTTAACCGCTCTCAATATACGGAAATGATGACCTCTCTCTCCTTCAAAATACAGTACCGTATCTACCATATGTTCCAACACACGAGGGCCGGCTATTTCGCCCTGTTTGGTTACGTGTCCGACCAAAAACAGTACAAATCCTTTTTTCTTGGCTAATTTAATCAATTCATAGGCGCAAGCCCTAACCTGTCCGACACTGCCCGGAGTTGATTCCACTTCATCCAAATACATAGTTTGAATTGAATCGATAATTACCTCTTTAGCTTCAGTTTTCTCAAGCGTAGTAATAATATTGCGAATATCGGTAGCGCTCGCTAAATTAACCGGACTGTCGGCTAATTCCAAACGATTGGCTCTAATCCTCACTTGGTCAATAGCTTCCTCGCCGGAAATATAATAGCAAGCGTTATTTTTTTCCGCCAAACCGGCACATACCTGCAACAATAACGTTGATTTTCCTATCCCAGGATCACCGCCCACCAAAATTACCGACCCTGGAACCAATCCACCACCGGTAACTCGGTCAATTTCCTTAATTCCGGTTTGTAAACGTGAATAGGTTTGTGCAGTTCCCTTCAACGGCACAAAATCTATTATATGTCCTTCTTTTTTGCTTCCTAATTTTGAAAATCCGTCGCTTTTTACATTTTCCTCAACAATTGTGTTCCATTCATTACAGGTATCGCATTTACCCTGCCATTTAGGATAAACCGCACCGCAATTCTGACAAACAAACATTGTTGATTTTTTAACCATATTTTACACTTCCATTTGTATCGGACCTTGCGAGCTGCCCGAGATAAATTGTTTCAAATAAGGATTATCGGACTTATCCATATCTTTTACGCTACCTACCCAAATAATTTTTCCTTTATATAACATAGCAATTCTGTCGGCAATTTTACGTGCCGATGCCATATCGTGGGTAATGGTTAAAGTTGTAGCACCCAAGCCTTTGGCGGATTCAATAATCAAATCATTAATCACATCAGCCATAATCGGATCTAGTCCGGTTGTCGGCTCATCAAAAAAAATAATTTCCGGCTTATTCATAATCGCTCTGGCCAAACCCACACGCTTTTGCATACCGCCGGAAAGTTCAGCCGGAGATAAATCAGCCACTTCTGGAGCAAGCCCCACCTGACGCAATACTCTGATAGCTTCCAAACGGGCATCTTTGCGAGGCATCCTATTATTTTCCAGCAACACAAATGCCACATTTTCCCATACGCTCAGACTGTCAAACAAAGCAGCCCCTTGAAACAGCATTCCCATTTTTTCGTGAATATTTTTACTTGTTCCGATAACCTCTTCATCATCTATTTTTATGGAACCGGCATCCGGTGTGAGCAAGCCTTGAATACATTTTATCAGCACTGATTTACCGGTACCGCTACCGCCGATAACCACCAACGACTCGCCATTTTTAACATCCAAATCAACTCCGTCCAGTACTTTTTTCTTGCCGAAAGCCTTGTAAAGATTTCTGATTTCTATTTTATTGTCTGACATATTTACCGCCTATCTTGCAAAGAATAATTCTGTTATTAAGTAGTTGAAAATCAATATTAAAATAGAAGAAGTAACCACCGAATTGGTTGTTGCTTCACCAACACCTTGTGCACCGCCTTTGGAACGATATCCGTGATAGCATCCCATAACGGCTACCACAAAACCGAATACCGCAGCCTTTACCACGCCCATTATAATATCGATTGCCTGCAAATTATCGGCCGTATTATTGATATAGTTTGCCGGATTAAAGTCTAATTTATAAACACCTACCAAATACCCGCCGAAAATACCTATAACATCCCCGAACAGCACCAACAACGGCATAACAATTATTGCTGCCCAAATACGTGGAGCTATCAAATAGCGAAACGGATTGGCCGACAGTGTAATCAGCGCATCAATTTGTTCGGTAACTCGCATCGTTCCTATTTCGGCAGCCATTGCCGCACCGATACGCCCCGCTACCATTAACGCCGACAAAACCGGAGCCAACTCACGAGTAACCGAAATCAAAACCACGCTGGCCACTACTCCCTCGGCACCGTATTCAGAAATACCAGAATATGTCTGAATCGCTATTACCATACCGGCGAATAAGGTTGTTAAGCCGACTACCGGCAACGAATAAAAACCTATATCCAAAAATTGCTTACCGAAAAGTTTGAGATAAAACGGTGGTATAAAACAATTATATACCGACTTAGCGACAAATTGTGTAAAATATCCCAAATTGATTATAAAGCTGACCAAAGGCCTTCCCAATGCTTGCACAAATGTCTCAAAAGTTTTTCTTAACATCTTCCTTTATCTTTCAATTGCCGAATGCATATCAAACAAACGTAACGCCGCAATAATTTTATCCGGCGCCGAATTTTCTTTAGCATACAAATCTATTTTATTAATTTCAAGTCCAAAAATCACTTCTTTTTGCATTAAAGGCATTCTCTCTATTGCATCAACATCATCTTTAAGCTCAACAACCATATCAATAACTGCCTTTTCCTTATACGGATACGCAACAATACCAATTCCTCGAACTTCCAACAAGCCGACTAAATTCTGCGGAACTTGACCGATAATTTTCCCATTTTTTTCATAAATTTCCACCGCATCATCGGCAACCAACTCGGCATTTTTGTTTTCTATCAAACGCAAAGCCAAATCCGACTTACCGGAACCGCTTTTACCTTTAAGCAAAACACCCTTTCCGTTTATGACAATAAATGTTGCGTGTATTATTTTGCGTTCAGCCATTTTTGTAATCTTTGAATTTTGTTTTCATCATCAGTCGAAATGGTGATTTTTCTTCCGTTTTCATCAGGTTCCAACTGCACATTCCACATATTACGAGGAGCTAAGTTTTCCATTTTTTCCGGCCACTCTACCAAACACACACCATTGTAAAACGCTTCTTCAATCCCCAGTTCAAAAATATCGCTCGGTTTTTCCAAACGATATAAATCATAATGGTAAATTTCAAAATGCGGAGCCGCATACATCTGCACCAATGTAAATGTCGGGCTCGGAACCTCTTCGGCATCTGTCAAATTCTGAATAAAGGCTCTGGCAAAAACACTTTTTCCCATTCCGAGCGTTCCGTGTAGTGCCCATATATCTCCGGCTTGCGTCAGTTCAGACAACTGAGCCGCTATCTTTGCTGTTTGTTCCTCATTTTGGCTGATAAATACCGTTTCCATCAAAACAATCCCCAAAAATCAAAACCTTTACTATTCTTTTTTTGAGCTTTCGGTTTAGGTGCTGTGTATTCAACTTTTATATCTACCTTACGATTTTGAATCCTGCGCCAATCCCACGGCTTGTAGAAAGTACCTGCCCACAACCCCCGTCTGTTTGCTTTGGCTTGCTTTTCGTATTCCACATACATATCGGTATTTTGGGTATAGGCAACCGCCCAACCGGAATTAACCACCACCGCACCGACGTCATATTTGTTATTATCCACAAAACAAGCACCGGTTGCCCAGCCGTTTTCGACTTTTCCTAAAATATGACAGGTGACCTCTTTATTTTCTACCCAATTTCGCAACCAACTTCTGGCTTCCCTACCACAATAATATCCTTGTCCGAAATGGTTGGCACAAGTCTGGCTGATATCCGGAGCATCAACCCCGTACATTTTAATATTTAAGCCATTTATATACAAAGTACTGGCCGTAACTACTCTGGCGTATCCTTTAACATACGGGTAATCGAACGGATTAATATCCATATTTTTAACCGATGCAGAGGCCTGATTGTTTTGGTTCCCGAACAGCATTGTTTTGATTTTGCCTACCAATCCGCCATTATTAGCCTGCTGAGATGCTGACTGTTGTTGCGATGTAGCCACTTGACGTTCTTGAACATCTGCCGTTTTTTCTTTTTTATCTTCACTTTCCTCATTTCCTTCATCGCCACCAAACATCTGAGCATCTAAACTATCCATTTCTTGTTGTTCGGCTTGCTGTTGCTCTGCGCTGTCTGCAACTTCTTGCACCGGCGATGGCTCTCCGGTTATTATACCGTTTACGGTTTTATTGCCGAACAAACCCAAAGAATATGCCGAGTATAAAACAACGCCTCCTATTACCGCAACCGTTGCAATAGTTCCTCTGGCATGCCACATTAATTTGAAGATTATATAGAGGCAAATCAATGCCATAACTATGGATACGAACCCCATTCCTTGAAGCACATTACTTGAACTTTGCGTACTTGCTCCGCCCAAATACATCGCAACAATGAAAAATATCCACATAAAAGTTTGTTTTAAGAAAGGCATTTATAGTCCCCTTGCGCTATTTAATTGCCTGTATTAGAACACAATTTTTACCCGATTGCAAGCTATTTATATAAGTTCGGCAAGATGTTTTCTTGCTTATAATCTTTGTGCTTTGTGTGTTTTCCCATACTCTTTAAGATAAGCGAAATATCAGGTTCAGCCGTAGAATTTCCATATAAAATAGCGTTTAATATTTTACATTGTTTGCTGAATTCCTCATCGGCAATTGCCGCAGACAAATCCTGTAAATTATTAATCCTTACTTGTGGAAATATACTTTGTCCCCACTTAACCAAACCATCTCTTGCCCCTCTGAAATCACCGTGCACCAGTGCATTGCGCACATTCTTATGATAGTCGTTGATATTTGAGGTTTTAGAACTGTCTTTTTTTCTGCCGAACATTAAAAAGCTTATTAACAAACCGCTCAAAAATGCTATTACCACCGCCATTATTATCATTGATTTATCTGTTATTTTTTCTGGTAATACCGGTTCTTTTTCCGGTTGGGCTTTATCTGTAATTTTTTCCGGCAAAACTTGTTCGGTTAAAGGTTCACTCTGCAATGCTTCGTACTGTGCATTAGGTTTAACCTCGACATTTTCAGCCGGTATAACCGCTTTTTCCGTTTTTTGAGTCTTCACATTAAACCACGGAATTACAATTTCTGGCAATTGTATTTTACCGCTTTTTTGCGGAATATACACTACCCTTATAATCTCTTGCGATATTAATTTATTTTCGTGTATTGTTGAAGAATATTGCGGCTTATCCGGATATTGTTTCCAAGCCGAATTTTGTTCAAATTCAAGTTCCGGAAGCTGATTTTCGAAAACTCCCGAAGCGGTAATCATAATTTCACGAGCTACGGTCTCTCCCACTTTAAAATTAGGCTTAGCATCAACCCATTTTGCATCTGCCGCCAAAATATCGGCCGGAACCCAATTTTGTGCCGTATAATCCTGCGGTATCGGTTTTACGTTGATAATTTCGGAATTTGATTTGAAAAGAACCGGCTTTTGCACACCAAACATTGATTCCATATCCATATCGAACAACTGCAATAGACCACCGCCGATTGTTTGCTTCGGAGAATTTTCATACGTAACATAAAAACCTTCTATAACAGCACGAGGAAGCTTCTGTTTTCCACTCTTTTGCGGAAAGAAAACATAATTCAATTTTGTTATTATTTCACCATCTTTTTGCGAAATATCCGAATTGCTTACCCTTTTTATTATCCAATCATCACCATCTTCAAAATACGGCTCATTACTGAATTGCAGGTTTTGATTACTACGAATTGTCAAAACCACGGAAATTTCTTGTTCCACATATGGATTTTTGTTATCTGCTTTCAATTCGGCTTCAAAACTTGCCATTTGCACAGTAGCATCATTACCGGAAACCGAATTTTTCTGTTCCTTTTTAATTGCCTCGGACGACAACACTTCTATTTCTACCGGAGAACTTTTGTAATTTCCGGCACTGACAGACGGAATTATTTGTTTACCTTGATTTTGCGGCAACAGTGTTATTACCCACTCTCTTTTTTGGGTGGCAACACCATTTATTATACTCGTGTTCATTGATGATGATGTCGAATAAATATTAAAATCCTTTTGCAAAACACTTAAATCCGGTTGCAAATTACCGCCATCACTCCCGTCATAAGACAAGTGAAAATTTATGGTTTCCCCATACGCTATTTTCGGATTATCAACTCTTGCCGTTAAAGCGGCCGAAAATGCCGAAACCGGCAGTATAATTCCTCCGAAAACCAATGGCAAAATTCTTTTCATCATCTTTATCGCCTCATTTCTCATTGTATCTGTTTAATTGGTATTCTTTCTTGATTAAAGCACGCAACAAACCGCCCTTATCTTCCGGAACATCACGGAATTTTTGCAAACGTGCACGGATTTTTTCTCTCTCATCATCAGACTTGGCACCGGCCTGAGTTTGCAAAGACTTTGCCAATTGCTCGGACTGTTCATCTTCGTTACCGTACTGTGATTGTTTATCAACCTCGCTCTCATTTTTGGCATTTTCATCTTCTTTATTATCAGCCTGTTTTTGATTGGGTTGCTTTTGCAAATCATCATCAGTATCATCTGAACCGTTACCGTTTCCGTCAGGATTTTGAGGTTGTTCTCCGTCTTGTTGCTTGGAATTCTGCTTTTGCTGCTTATTATCCTCACCTTCTTGCGGTTGCTGATTTTGCGTAGCATCTTGTTGCTGTTCGTCCTGCTGCTCGTCTTGTTGTTGCTGTTGTTGCTTATTTTGTTGTTGCTTATCTTGCTGCTGTTGCTGTTCATCTTGTTGATTTTTTTGTTTTTCTTGTTGTTGCTGTTGTTGCTGTTTCTCGGAATTTTGCTGCTGTTGCTGCTGATTTTGATTATTTTGTTTTTGCTGTTGTTGCATTTTTTTCAAATATTCCAAATTAAAGCGAGCATCTTCAAACTCCGCATCATTTTGCAAAACCTGTTCATATTTTTTGATTGCCTCGGCTATTTTTCCCGACTTTGCCAAAGCATTTCCCTGATTATATAAAGCCGTATTATCCGAACTTTTCATAAATTTTTCATACGCTTTATCATATTTGCCGTCTTTGTATAATGCCGCTGCTTTCCAAGAATCAATATCAAACTTTTCCGACGCCTCGGTGTAATTTTGCTTTTCAAAAGCTTTCATTGCTTCCTGATTATTATTCAAAAACCAACCGGCATCGGCAGATTTCACTCCCATAAATAAAACCAAACAGGCAATTAAAACTCCCTTGCGGAAATAATAAAGCAATAACAATGCCGGAAGCCAAAACAGATAATACCCCATATCTTCCCACATTGTTTGCATATTTTCGCTTTGTTTCAATTCTTTGGCATAAATATTATTGATTTTGTTAATCAAAACCTGATGATTTTGCTGATAATCCAAATAAAGCCCTCTTCCTTTATCGGCAATCATCTCCAGTTTTTCATTTTTTTCTCCGCTGACTTTAATAATGTTAACATCAAATCCTAATGCTCCGGCCGAAGCTGCGCTTGCCAAGGCCGCGTCAAAACGTTCTCCGACATCTGCGGTTAAAATCACCAAATTACCCTTTTCATAACCGGATTTTTGCATTCTGCCGACTGCCAAATCAATTGCTCGATCCAAACGATCACCGTTTTCCGGCAACACATCTTCATCAAGCTGAGAAAGCAAGTTTTCAATTAATGATGTATCTTCGGTCAGCGGAGAAATCACAAACGGTTCACGGCTATACACCAAAAGTCCGGTTTCGGTTGACTTGAAGTTTTTTAATAAGTCCGTTACTACATACTCGGCTCTTACGATACGGCTCGGAGAAACATCTTTTGCCCACATATCGGTTGACATATTAATCATTATCATCACCGGATTATCCACGCTTAAAGCCGGATTTTGTTTTTTCACCCAAGTCGGTCCGGCCAAAGATAGCAAAGTTAGAACGGAAATAATCGTCAGTAAAATATACGGAAATTTACGTTGTTTATTTTGCCCCTTAACCAACAAGAAATTAAGCAAATGCTCATCGCAGATTTTTGCCCATGAAGATTGCACGCTCTCATTTTTAAGAATGCGCCAACCGAAAATAATCGGTAATGCTAAAGCTAATAACCAATACGGACGTAAAAAATGAAAATTCTGCAACCACTCCATTTTTGTTTAAGCCCTCCGTAACAACGCAAACATCAATAAAAACAGTAATAACGCCAATCCTGCCGGATAATAGTATAAATCCTTGGTTTCCTGCACAAAACGTCCTTCCCGTTCCTGAGCCTCAAGCTTATTTATTTCATCATATACTTTTGCCAGCGATTGCACATCTTTGGCTCTGAAATACCTCCCTTCGGTTACATCTGCCAAATACTTCAATCCTTCTTCGTCAATTCCTTGCTGAACCGGTATATTAAACAGTCCGCCGAAGAATGGTTCACTGTCACTGCCGGCGCCTATGGTATATATTTTTATTTTCTCCTGTTCTGCCAATTTAATTGCTTGCGGAAATGACAAACTGCCATCATTATTTTCTCCGTCAGTCAAAAGTATTATTACTTTATTATCGGTCTTGGTATTTTCCTTAGCTAAATTTTTGAGTGCAACCCCGATTGCATCACCTATGGAAGTAGAATTTCCGGCCATTCCTGCATCGACACTGTATAAAACTTCTTTTAACGATTGCCTGTCGTAAGTTAACGGCACTTGCATATATGCTCTGGTACCGAATACCACAAGCCCCATTCTGTCTTCAACTCTCTCATCGACAAATCGGCTGACTACGCTTTTTACTGCCTCCAAGCGTGTATAATATCTGTTTTGATAACGAAAATCCCGTTCATTCATTGAAGTTGAAATATCCACCACTAACATAATATCACGTCCTTCGTGGCGAATTTTCAACGGTTCACCCGCCCATTGCGGACGAGCCAAAGCCAACACGATTAATCCCCAGACAACCGCTAATCCCAAAACTCCGAGCCAAGAAACCTTAGAGCTTGCACTTTGAAAGTATCTTCTGACCTTATTTTGTTCTTTTATTTTTATTATATCACCGATAAACGGCACTCTCAATGCGTCGCCATACATCTTACCGGCAATCGGCAAAACATAATATGCAACAAACGGCAACAACAGAAGCCATAACATCTCGGGATAGGCCAGACTTATCATAAATTATCTCCTATCCAATCATAACAAAAACGCCAGAGTTTTTGTTGCTTTTCTTTGCTGTATAAATCCGAATCTGCGGGCATAAACGGAGCATTTTTCAATAAATCGGAAGTTTCGTTATCCAAAATATGCTTACTCTTATCATTCAAAAATTTTATCCACTCATCTCCGACTAGGGCAACAGCTTGCGGATATTTGCGTACGCATATTCGCCGCAGAATTTCCGACATTTGCACCACAGCCGCCAGATTATAGCTATTCTGTAATCTGCTTAATAACTTACGGGCATAAATACGAGCACTGGTGCGACGAATCCAAACAATCAGCCTAATCAAAATTATGAGACTGATTACCGCCAACAGTAAAAACCACCAGCCATAAGCCAGCGGAAACAATGGTACACCGTCCGTCGGTAAGTGTATATCTCGTAATTCCGGCAAGTTATCCATTTTTGCTATTATCTCCTATCCAATCTTTCATAAATGTAGGTTTGAAAACAACAAATATCAAGTATTTTTATCTACGGGCATATTTAGGTTTTTTGGCCGGAACTTTTATCTTTTTTACGGCCTTTGAATTCACCGGCAAACTGTTATTACGCATTTTTTCGACTGATGCCCGTGGCGGATAAATTACTTTACCTTTATACTCTTGTTTATCCTGCTCTGCTTCGGCTTTTTTCTCTTCCTCATCGGCCGCTTGTTTAACTTCTTGTTTCTGAGCTTCAGCAGAAGGCTCTTGCTTTACTTCTTCGACAGCAATTTCCTTATCATTTTCCGGTTGTGCATTTTCCTTTTGAGCGGATTCTTCATTTTTTTCTTCCGAAGTCACCGCATTTTCCGTTTCAGATTGTGCATTATCAACTTGTTCATTAGCGTCGTTATCCTGTTGTTCCTGTATTTTACCGGCTAAAATCTCGGCGGTATGTCCCAAAACCTTTTCTTCTTTTTTGGTTTCCGGAGTCTTACCGATTTGCTCTGATGAAGCATCTATTTGTTTAACTCGGCGTCTAAACTCGGCAAGCTGACCGCCGTATAAATCGTTACCTGTGGCAACTTTGGCCTTTAACGGATTGATACGTTGACCGTGTCGCAAAATTTCAAAATGCAAATGCGGACCGGTTGATCTGCCGGTGCTACCTACATAACCTATAATTTGTCCTTTTTTAACTCTTATCCCCGGCCGAATCCCCGAAGCGAATCTTTGCATATGTCCGTATGCCGTTTCGTATTCCGAATTATGGCGAATCTTCACAAAATTACCGTATCCGTTGACATATCGAGCCATCTCAACGGTTCCGTTACCACTGGCAAAAATGGCGGTTCCTTTCGGTGCGGCATAATCCACACCGCTGTGGAACTTAGTGGTTTTATATATAGGATGGCGGCGATAACCGAACAAAGAAGAAATACGAGCACCACGCATTGCCAAAGGTTTAATATCCAAGCCTGTCTTTTTGGCTTGTCCACGCTCATCATAGAAATTATCTTTGAAACGATATATTTTATATGAACGTTTCCCAACCGTAAACGAGGCATATAACAAACCGCCGGTTTTAACCACATCTCCGTTTGAGGCTTTACTTACTTCATATTTCACACTGAAAGAATCGCCTTTATGAATATCGGTTCTGAAATTAATCTGGTGCGACATCCGATTGATAATTT
>OMQI01000040.1 GCA_900313185.1 uncultured Rhodospirillaceae bacterium | reverse complement strand
GGAATTAACGGCAGTCGGTATTGAAGGTTTGCAAAAGAAGCTGAATAATAAGTCGTTGAAAGATGATGAAAAAGCTAAAGTGCAGGGCCGTTTGAATGGTATGCTTAATCACGGCGAGGAATTGCTTAAAGATTTAACCAATAAAAAGGGATATTACTTTACCGATATTACCAATGCCGCTGATGAATATGACGGATATATGCATCTTGCCGATGTTTGCGAAAAGGCTGCAAAGGAAAGAACAGAAAAACAGGCTGATAATAATGAGCAAGCTGATAAGCCGACCATTTACGACAATGCTCGTAATTTGATGAATGAATATATTAAACCTTATGATGAACTGTATCATATTCCGAGCGGTAAAAATCCGAAAGATACCGCAATTGATTTGAATGACAGATTTAATAAGGCTTCGGCAATTATCGATAAGTTGGAATTTAATGAAGATACTCTCGGCAAAGATTATATTGAAGCAATTCAAAACTATATGTTTGTTTCCGAGTATGATGCTCAAGGTAATCCGAAGTATGAAGAATGCATTAAGCTTAATGATGACGGTAAATTGGAAGTTGTAAAAGGCAGTTCGTTGGAAACCGCTTTGAAATTTGCTGCCAATGAAGCAATGATGCAGAATTTAGGTAATTTATCCCAGAAAATGGATAAAAACCTGATTATGGAAGGCGCAAAAGACAATGCCTTTAATACATTGTTTGCTTATGCCAATTCCGAGGAAGTTATCAAAAAAGGTTTGAGAGAAAATCCGCAGAAATTCACTGATCCTCAATATGTGGAAGAGTTTAAGCAAAAATTGATGAGCGGTGAAAAAATGGAAATTTCTCCGTTGGGTTCGAAACTTGCACTTGATCGTCAGGCAAATCATGTTGAAACTTTCAGTAACCGACTTACTTCTAAATTGGGCAAGGAAAATACCGAATATTTGAATGCCGGTTTGCTCGGACAAATCAAAAAAATTGATAAAACCAGCAAATATCAAGATGCGTCCAAAAAGGTTAAGAATGCTGCTTTGAAAAGAAGTTTAATCGGAGCCGGCTTAGGTTTTGGTATTGCCACTGCTGCAAGTTATGCCACTACCAAATTATCTTTAGGCTCAATGATTGGAGCATCAAAAGCTTTGCCGATTGCCGGCGGTTTGGCTGCCGAGTTAAGCATCGGCGGAGTTAATGCGGCTATCGGCGCCGTTGCCGGTGCTGCGGTTTCTACCTTATCATATTTGGCAGTTAAAAAACTCGGAGCAGCATTAAAGCGTGAAAAATATGGTTGGAAAGATGTTAAAAAGGATTTGAAATCACCGCAATTTGTTTCGGCGGTAACAGCCGGTGCTTTGGGCGGTGCCTCGGTCGGATTTGCGTTATCCGGTTGTCCGAAGTGCGCTATGGCTTGCGGTGTTGCTTCTATAGCTGCGGCTTCGGCCGGCAGATTTTATGCTCCGTATCGTGATATGCGTTTGCACGGTCACGGACGTGTTAAATCGGCAATTATGGGTGTTGTGAATGCGGCGGCGGTTGCACTTGGCGGAAAGTTGGGACACGAGCTGGCTTCCACCAATAATCATATTGAAGTAACCGCTAACGATAAACAAGCCAAAGATTTGTATAAAGATTTAGATCAAGCCAAAAAAGACGGTTGGAATTTTGAGCAATCCGACGAAGCCAAAAACGGCTATACCTTGCTGGATACCAGAGAAAGTGATGAGCTGGTAGAATCAAGTATCTTGCGAGAGAAAGCCAGAGCAACATTGGAACATTTTTACGGGCATAATCAAGATGCATTAAATCACGATTTAGAGCAGATTGGGGCTCAATTACACGCAATGGGACGAGATGATGTTTCACCGGAAGTTTTCTTGCGTGATGCCTGTGATGCCGGTATGAATACGGGAGTTGATACCATTAATCACGTCGATGGCGGAGGTATAGTACATACGCACGGTAATAATTTGGTGATGACAGATGCTTGGGCGCAACAACATAATATAAATGTAGGTGATGTTCACGCATTGGGCGGTATTAAGTCGCCGGACGGAACTATTACCATTACACCTGAAGCAATGAAAGGTTTTGATGCGGTAAAAGAATCTGTTTCGATGATTAATGAAATCGGTTCAACGTTAAATGCTGACGGTTCTCGTTTATCCGGTCATTTGGACGGTGTTTTGCATCGTAACGCTATGGTTGATGATACAAATACCACGGTTCACGCACCTGATGGTAAGGGAACCGAGTTTAATACTTATGCTAACGGGGATAATGGTTATAAGCATAATATAGAAAATATATTCGGTAAATTTACCAAGAGTGTTGAAGCGGTTACCGGTTTTGGGGCAACGATTTTGAGTTGGCCGAGAAAGGTAAAAGAGTTCTTGCGTCCGGGGGCTAAAGCCGATAGAACAGGAACCATTCGCAAAACACAAGGTAACGGGGGACAAGATATTCCGCCGGCTCCGGTTGTTAATCCGCCTGTAAAGAAAACCTATGTTAAGCCGGAAATTATAGTTAAACCGCAACCGGTGCAGGATGTTGTGGTAAACAAATTCTTAAATGAGGAATATCAAATGTTATATGGCTATAAGCCTACACAAGATGATAAACAATATCAGGCATATTGCAAACGGGTTGAGGAAGAATTAAAAGCCGGAAGTCAAGATAAAGATATGCTTACATTCCTCAAAGAACGTCGCCAAAAGATTGATGATGTTGTTGAGGCATCTTTACCGGGATATTTAGGAAGCGTAACAGGGCAGAAAGATTTGAAACATCTGCAAGGTTATGGCGTAAATTTACCTGAAACTTCAAAAGTATTCAAAGACTTTACCGATAAACACGCCAATTCTCCGCTTACAAATGCCATTCGTCAAGATTTTTGGCAGAATAAAAATAAGCCGGCTGATGAATGGCGTTTTGAAGATTATATCAAATCAGCCGAAAATTATTTGAAACGCAACAGTAAAGATTTGGATAGAGATACAAATAAAGCTCCGAAAAGAAGAATAGATGGTAATAAGCCAAAGGGGCGCAGTTAAGTTTTAAATATCGCAAAAAATCCTTGCTTTAATAAAAGCGAGGATTTTTTTGTGCGCTAATAAAGTTTTTACAAAGTAGAGATAAAATAAAAAAAAATTAAGGAGAAAAAAATGGAAATATTCGGATTACCATTGCAAGAAATAATCGGTTATGTTGCCGGAATATGTACTGCTGTTTGCTTTTTGCCGCAAACCATACAAACCATTAAAACGCAAGATGTGCAAGGTTTATCATTATTGAGTTATGCTATTTATGCTTTGGGATTGTTAAGTTGGATTGTCTACGGAGCATATTTAAATTCTCCGCAGATGATGATATTTAATACTCCAGCATTGATTTTTGCACTTATAATAATCGGGGAAATCGTTTATAACAGATATCTGGCAGTGGTGAAAAAATGAAAATATTATCTTTTGATGTTGGTGGAAGCAAAATTGCTTGGGCTTTGGTTGATGAAAACGGACAGATTCTGACTAAAGTGAAAACCGTTTCGACTCCGCAAAACGCAATCGAAATTGAAAATATTTTTCGGGAGGTGGTTAATGAAAATGATTTTGACGGCTTTGCCTTGGCAACTGCCGGAGTTGTACTTGATAATAAATTAGCCGGTAAGCCGAATAATTTACCGAAAGGGTATGAAAATATCGATTTTGAAAGCATTGTTAAAGTTCCTTGTCTTATTGAAAATGATGCCAATTCCGCTATGTGGGCCGAATACAAGATAGGCAGCATGCAAAATGCACGGCACGCAGTTATGCTGACTTTGGGAACCGATGTCGGTTGCGGTATAATCTGTAACGGACAGATATTACGTGGAAAATGCGGGGCAGCAGGGGAAGTGGTATTTGATTGCTCCGGACGCAGTTTACAAAGAATGGCCGCAGAATTAGGCAGCCGCCAAAACGATTGTTTTGCCATTTATGATTTAGCGTCAAAGCAAAATGGTGCGGAGCGTAAAGCATATAAAATTTGGCAGGAAAATTTACTTGACTGCATACAAAGAATTAATCAGATTTTAGATACCGAAGTTGTGGCTTTATCCGGAAGTTTGGCAAAAATTGTCGATTATGCCATAGTTAATACTTCCATAAAATTGTTACAACCGCATAATGCTCCGGTAATTAAAGCTGCATCTTGCGGTAATTATGCCGGTTTAATCGGAGCGGCGTTGTTGTGTACGCAAAAAATGAAAGGATAAAATATGAAAAAATATTTATTGATATTGTGCGGTTTGTGTGTTCCGTTTGTTTGTAATGCACAGATGACGGATACTATGGGCGCTTTAGCTATAGACGGTATGCTCAACAGCGAGGCTTACCGTGGAGTTAGACAAATGCAAAATGCTTTGGGAAAGGCTAATTTTCAGCAGGATTTATCGGAGTTGATTACCGAAACGCAAATTGCCTCATTAAACGGATATTTTGATAAATCAAATATTCGTTTTAACGGTTTGAAGGGAATTGATTGGGATGTAGTATCGGTTGCTACCGGACAATATTATATTGAACTCAAAAATTTGGATTATTCATCATGTTTTACCGTAAAAAACTCGCAATGGGGAACCCATCACATTGAGGTTAATGACGGCGGTGATTGTGTTGAAAATGAAAATAATGTAAAATTGTTTTTTTAGATTTTATTAAACAAAGTATGCTACCAGAAGATGAAGTTTTTGTTTATTTATACATTTTATCTTGACAATTGGTAAATGTGGATACACAATGATAGTTGTATATGATTATGGGGATTTGCAATGAGAGATAATATATCTGGTCGTTCTATGATTGAGATGATAGGAGTGTTAGTGATAGTCGGCTTACTCGGAGTTGGAGTGCTTTTGGCGTATGGCAAGGCTATGGATCGCTATCGTATTAACGTGATGATTAATCAGGTTAATCAAATTGTAACTAATACTCGTCATGCATTTAATTTGCACGCTTCCAGAGGATACAAATCATTAGATTTCCAAGTTAAGGCTATGTCTGATAAAAATTACAAAAATCGTAAAATCGCCGATACGATACGGTTGTTTCCGGAATCTATAGTTCGTAATAACTATAAGAATGTATATGACGGTGAAATACAATATTTTGTGGACGGAGCATATAAAGCCGATGATGGTAAGGCTTTTATCGTCGAGTTTTATAGTATTCCAACCGATGCGTGTATAGAACTTGTTACCAAAAATTGGCAAACAGGTCTTGGTTTGATTGCTATGAAAGTAAAAGGTTCGGCCGATGGGTATAGTATACAGTCTGCGGCTCTCAAGGGAAAATGCAAAACTCAATATAAAAAAGGTGTCGGGTTGTTTTGTGCGGAAGATTTTCCGGTAACTCTTTCTCAAGCTGTTACAGTATGTGATTATGTTAAACACAATAATATAAGTTGGAAGTTTTTCTAAATACTTTTTAAGAGTTCTTCTCTGGTCAGATTGAAGTTGCTGTCAATCCAGAGTCGTTCGAGTTTGTTTAAAATACCACCGATTTTGTTATCATCAGATATACCTTGATTTACCACATCTTTGCCACGTATAGGAAACACAGGAATCACGCTGTTTTCAACTTCTTTTAAAATTTCATTTATATTCATAATCTGTTTTTGATATATGGCAGCAGATAATAAAATTTTATCAACAGTGAATTGTTTTCCGTAGCGATAAATAAATTTTAAACGATCCATTGGGGTAGACATGTTTTCCTGATCAATTTCTATCTTAGCCCAACGGGTAAATATTTCTCGTTGTTTTTTGGTAAAACGCAAAATATTGGCAATATTTTCGGCCTGCGAGGCATTAGGTTGATATAAAACAAATAAACGGCGTAGAAAGTTTCCTTCATATTTGGCGTCGGCAACTAATTTGGTCAATCGCCATAATGCGTCCAAATGCTCAGATTTAGGAAGAAAATATCCTAAAATATCATTGTCATAAATAATACGCATAGTTTCGGTAACTTGCGGGGTAACCAGCAATTTAAACAGTTCATCACGTACCCGTTCTATGGCAATGCTTCTTAAACCGTCTTTGAGTTTAATACAGGCTTGCAAGGCTTCTTTATCAATCGGAGTTTTGCCAAATATTGAATAAAAACGGAAAAAACGCATAATACGCAAATAATCTTCTTTAATTCTGTCTTCGGCCGAACCGATAAAGCGAACTATACCTTTTTCCAAATCTTCGATACCGTTGTAATAATCAAAAACGTTGCCACGTAAATCAGCATATACGGCATTAATGGTAAGGTCACGTTTTGAAGCATCGGCGCTCCAATCATCGGTATAATCGAAATCAGAATAATTTTTGTTTTTATTGTAGCTTTTTCTTAAAGATGATACTTTTAATATCTGATTATCAATAATTACGCCGATGCTATCAATTTTTAATCCTAAAGGAATGGTTTTCAACCCGTTGTTTTGACAGGCTTCAACCAATTCATCCGGGGATAAATCGGTAGCTAAGTCCAAATCAAATCCGCTTAATCCGGCAATAGTATCACGTACGGCACCTCCGACAAAACGAATGGTTCCGCCACTGTCTTCTACGGCATTAAACAAACGAGCTATTTTGGTGGAACTCATAAGTTTGGTCATATCCAGATAATCGGGCTTAAACATTTTTTTTGCATATCCTTGTAATTTTTTTTCAAATTTTAACAGTTTATATATAATTTTTCCATATAATTCAAACAAATTTTAATTAAAAGAGGAAAAAACATATGTTTAAATATTTTTTGGTTTTATGTGCGTTATTGGTATCAACAGCAGCTCAAGCCGTGGAACAACCGAAAATGATTGGTGAATATGGCGACTGGGTGGCTTGGACATATAATGATCGTGGTAATGTGATTTGCTATATGTCGTC
>OMQI01000044.1 GCA_900313185.1 uncultured Rhodospirillaceae bacterium | reverse complement strand
TTACCTTTGGATATATTGTGTTGGTTTTGTAACGATGAACTACAAAGTGCAATAGACAACTGCGTGCAAAATTCTTTTTAACAAGTCAGATGCGCTGTAATTTTTTGACGACGTGTACACAAAAAAGTACAACAACACATAAAAAAACTCGTATAACAAGGATAGTACGCAGAAAGTCTTCTTGTGCGGTGTACAACAAATACAACCTCACGCAAAATTCTTTTTAAAGAGTCATATGAGCAGTAAACAATAAAAACTCAGATGATGTGCGTAAATACGCCGTGCATTTTTTTCGCCGTGTACAAAATAGTACACAAGAAAAAAATGCACAAGTAGTTACCCACCAAATGAGTTTTTAAATTTCTTTGCGGGCGGATAAAGCCAACTGTATAGTCCCATCATCCATATAATCAAGCTCGCCGCCCATCGGCAAGCCTTGAGCTAAAGTAGTGACTTTGAGCGGATATTCTTTCAGACGAGATAACAGATAATGATTGGTTATTTGTCCGTCAATAGTTGCGGGAAGCGCTAAAATCACTTCTTTTATTTGTCCTTGCGACAATCTTAAAAACAGCGCTTCAATATTTAAATCTTCCGGTGTCACTCCGTCTAAGGCCGAAAGCACACCCCCTAAAACGTGATATTGTCCTCGATATACGCCGACACGCTCCATTGCCCATAAATCGGCCACATCCTGCACTACGCAGAGCGTTTGCGTATCACGTGAAGTATCACAACAAACACTGCACGGCTCAATGGTATCAAAATTTCCACACACCGGACATTTTTTGATATTATCAGCTACATCTTGCAAACCGGCAATCAAAGGAAGCAATGCAGTTTCTTTTTTCTTAAGCAAATGCAAAACTATCCGGCGTGCCGAACGTGTGCCGAGAGCCGGAAGCTTTGCAATCTGCTTTATTAATTTTTCAATATCGGTACCGGACAATTTTTTATCCTAAAACGGAAGTTTTAAACCGCCCAAACCAACGCCGTTGGTAGCTTCTTTCATACCTTCTTCCATCATAGCATCTACTTTTTGATGGGCATCGTTGTAGGCAGCAATAATCAAATCTTCCAAAACATCAATTTCTTCCGGATTTATTAAAGACTTATCAATATTCAAACTTTTAATTTCCGACTTACCGTTCAAAACAATTTTCACCAAACCGCCGCCGCTGGTACCCTCACGCTCTTCTTGTCCGAGCTTGGCTTGGGTTTCTTGCATTTTGCGTTGCATTTGTTGTGCTTGTTTCATAATTCCTTGAATATTTAACATTTGTTATTCCTCTTCTTCGTTTTCGTTTAGCATCGCTCCGGTATCAAAGCCGTCTGTTTCTTCATTTTCAGCTTCTTCAATACTCTTGCGAATGAATGTTTCTATTTTAGCACCGTTAAACTCCTCAAGTATAGCTTTCACCAAAGGATATTCAGAGATATTTTTCTTATCTCGGTCAAATTCCTTTGCTTCTTGAAATGCCAGAGTTTCTCCGAGCGGTTCATAATCAATATCAAATTTCCAAACTTTACCGGTTGTTTTTTCCAAAAAAGTCCGGAAATTAAGTATTAAATTTTTATCTGCCTTATCCGATAATGCTATATGCAAATAGCCGTCCTTAAATTCTTTAAAAGACATATCGTTCTTAATTGCAAATAGTAATAACGGCTGTTTCTTGGCAGTCATAAATTTCACTAAATCGGCAGTGGTATCCAAAACCACCGAATTATCCGCAACATTGCTTTGTAATATATCAGAACTGCCAGTATCAGTTATTGTTGATTTTTTTTTTAATTCCTTCAGCAAATCTGCAGGAGTTGGAAGCGAAGCGGAATACGCTATCCGCATCAATATCATTTCCAGAGCATCAATCTGTACCGAAGCGTATTGAATTTCGCTCAGTCCTTTAATCAACATCTGCCAAATTTTAGAAAGGATACTGATTGGAGCCGAACAAAGTTTTTTACACATTTCTTTATCGGTTTCACTTAAGGAAGCATCATTTATAAATTCCGGTAAAATTTTCACTTTTGCCAATAAGTGGGTAATATCCACCATATCTTGCAAAATCAACATCGGAGTGGCACCGTTTGTATATAATTCATGCACAAGACGCAAAACCTCGGCAATATCACCTTCCAATAACTTTTCATATACAGCAAAACTTTGTTGTCTGTCAGCAAGCCCAAGCATATTTTTAACTGTTTCGGCGTCTATATTACCATTACCCAAAACGATTGCCTGATCAAGCATAGAAAGACCGTCACGAGCAGAACCGTCAGCTGCTCTGGCAACCATTTGTAAAGCTTGCAGGTCATAAGATATTTTTTCTGCCTTCAATACTTTTTCAAACAAATTTACTAAAATTTCTACGCTCAAACGCTGTAAATCAAAACGCTGACAACGAGATAATATGGTTACAGGAACTTGTCTGATTTCAGTAGTGGCAAAAATAAATTTAACGTGTGCCGGCGGCTCTTCCAAAGTTTTAAGCAAGGCATTAAACGCACTCTTGGAAAGCATATGCACTTCATCAATGATATAAACTTTATAACGGGCATTAACCGGTTTATAGCGCACACCGTCCAATATTTCTCTGATATCGTCAACGCCGGTCTTGGAAGCGGCATCAAGCTCTATAACATCCATATGTCTATCGGCGGCAATTGCCTTACAATTTTCACATTCTCCGCACGGATGAATAGTCGGTCCGCCGTTACCGTCCGGCCCTATACAATTTATCGCTTTGGCAATCAAGCGAGCCGTAGTGGTTTTACCCACCCCACGAATTCCAGTTAATATATAAGCGTGATGAAGGCGATTATTTTTAATGGCGTTTGTCAAAGTCTGCACCAAAGCATCTTGCCCGAGCAAGTCTTCAAAGCTTTGCGGGCGATATTTGCGTGCCAATGCTACATATTGATTATTATTTTCTTCCGCCATTATTTTCAACTCTTATTTATAAGGCGAAGGAACTTGGACCTTATGTAAATATCGTTACGGCTGCTTCCTTCCGAACCTGACCGAGTTGGCGAAAACATAACCCCAAGCCCTTCATAAAACTACTCTATATAATGAGCAAATATCCTTGTTTTGCAAGCAAAAAAATCAACTTATTGCATACTTGTCAGAATATTTTGCAATTGTTCAACGCTCTTGCCGTATACTTTAGGCATTTGTTGAACATAGCCATAGCCGTAGTAATTGCTTGCAGACGATGAATCCGGTGCACCGTAGGCTCCATAAAATTGGCTCGGAGCTTCTTCCACCACCTTTTTACCGCCGGAAGTGACTTTTACCACATCAAGAGCATGTTCGTTCTGACCATCGGCAAAAATTCTGAAAGTACCGCTCATTCCCACATATCCGTCCGAACGCACGATATTTTCATTAATATAATCTCTGTCCTTGGTAGAAAGCGAAGAAGCAAGAGCTATGGCATCATACGCATATATACTCAATCCGCTCGGTTTTTCATCAAACAATTCGTTATATTTTTGGGCAAAGCTTTCTTGATTTTGCAACGACAT
>OMQI01000046.1 GCA_900313185.1 uncultured Rhodospirillaceae bacterium | reverse complement strand
AGCACGACCCAAACCGGTCATTGAATATTCGTTTAATTGATAACCTGCAGCTTGAACGTTACTAACGCTCATCAATAAAGCGGCTGCCGTTGTAAAATATAGTTTTTTCATTATAACCTCATATTTTAGTTCATTACATCGTATAAGCTAGCACTCGGCACCGTCTCGGTAAACATTAAATTTTCAGAGCTTATAGTTTCCTTTAGGATACTAATTGATTTTTGGGCGATATACCATAGTTCTAAAGTTTTTTTCTTGTGGATAACTATTGTTTGATTGCATTTTATACAAAAATAATTTTATTATAAGCCAGTTTTAGTAAATTTTTGTGGGAGTAAAAAATGGCAACTGTTAATGAAATAGATTTTTCGGATATTTACATTGTTCCCGATGGCGCTGCTTATATATGGGGACAGAAGACTCCAAGCGGATTAGTTCCTACCCATCCTGATGATTATGAAGAATTTTATCAAGCATTAAAAGACACTTATGATGGTGAAAATCCAAGTTATTTGGTTAAGTACAAAGGATTGAACTATCGTGTGGAACGTACGGTTACCCTCGACGGGCAACAATTCTGCGCTCGTAAAATGCCTCACAAAATCCCGGATATTAATAAACTGGGAATAGAAGAACGTTTACTGACTTATTTAAAATCGCTAAGCGGTGCTTCCGGATTGATTTTGCTTGCCGGTACTACCGGTTCCGGTAAAACAACCACCCTTTCCTCCTTATTAAAGGAATATTTGGAACGTGACGGCGGATATGCTTTCACTTTGGAAGATCCGGTGGAAATGCCTTTGGACGGTACTTATCTTACTCCTAACGGTGAATTCGGTATCTGCAAACAAATGACACCTCCGGGAGGATCTTGGGAAGCCGGTTTACGTTCAATGTTGCGTTCTAAACCACGTTATGTATACTTGGGCGAGATTCGTCAGCCGGAAATTGCTTCTGAAGCTTTGCGTGCTGCCATTTCCGGACACTTGGTATTATCAACCATTCACGCCAGTACCGTAAGCGATGCGATTCAATCTATCGTAAAATATGCTGCTGCCAGCGGAATTTCTGAAGATATGGCCTATGATTTGACCGGTAACGGTATTTTAGCCGTTTTACACCAAACTTTGGTAGGTGTACCTAAAAAACCGAAAATAGAATATGTTTTTGCAAATCCGGATACTTCTGCAGGTGACCAGGTTCGTGGTATCATTAAGAGCGGAAAACTTAATTTGGCAACAACGATTGAAACCCAAAGAATTCGTCTCAGCCGTGGTATTCCGTTGTTTGACTAAGAACAGAAAGCCTTTTTCAAGACAGCTGACAAAATCAGCTGTCTTTTTTTATAAATCTTTACAATTTATCAACTTATACTATGTTAGTATGACGTCATAATGTAAACAATGAGGATAATTGCACAATGAGCGATATTGAAGATATAACTGAAAATGTACAAAGCGTATGGGAAAGTTTTAAAAAAATATTTTCTCTGCTTAAAGAACGTAAATGGTTTGCCGCTTTTAAGGAATGCTTTTCTTTTTTGAAGCTGGTATATCATAACTACCTTAAAGGAAAACATTTTACTGTAGCAGGCAAGCAAATTCCTCGTACTTTGGTTGCCGTTTTGGCCTTGGTAATTTTGTATTTTGCCATTCCTTCAAGTCAGCAGGAGCGTCCTACCGGAGAGCAATCTATTGCTGAAGCTGCAGATGTAAAAAAAGAATCTAATATTTTTGATAAAAACGGATTAAAAGTTTATGATTTACGTAAATGCGAAACCGAAAATTCGGCCGGAGTCTGCGGAAAAATCGAAAACTATGGTGAAAATGATATAGCGAAAGTTACCGTTACCATTACTTTCCACGCTCCGGACGGAACCGTTATTTACGAGGGAGGCGTTGAAGCTACTGATGTAAAATCTCATACTCGTATGAAAATGAATGCACCTTGTCCGGATGAATTTTCATACTTCAAACTCAAAGAGGTTTCAGTTGAAGATAAAAAAGCAGCTGAGTAGCTGCTTTTTTTTTGCTTATTTACATACCGCCATTATCAATAGCAAGCTCAAACCTATCGGCGCCACATAGCGCAAAGTTATCAGGAAATATCTGGTAAATAAGTCAGATACACGAGCACTGCGACGAATATTATGGATAATCGGCTTCATTGCTTTATACCCCACAAACAACGCCATCGTAAGAGAAACTATCGTGGCAGTATAGGTAGAAGCCAGCCAATCAAATAAAGTAAACAAGTCACGTCCAAAAAACTTTATTTCAAGCACTCCCGAAAATGACAGGGCAACAGCCGTAAATCCGGCACCTGTAATCAGTATAACCAATAAAACCGCATTAAAACGAGAAAATTTAAATTTATCCATCAATAAATTAGCCAACATCTCAAAAATAGACATTGTCGAAGTGATAGT
>OMQI01000074.1 GCA_900313185.1 uncultured Rhodospirillaceae bacterium | reverse complement strand
TGTTTACGGTTTTATGGGCATCAATGCCGAAGACATTAATCCGCAAACAGATTACATCGGAGAAGTAAAAGAAAGCGGAAAACTTAAGGTGGCGCATTCGCAGACAATTTCATTTTCTATGGAAAAAGATATAACATTGGAAAAGAAAATTTGTTTGACGGAACATTCAAACGGTATGAAATTTACCGCATACGACAACAAAAATAATATCTTGTTGGAAGAAGTTTATTTTTCGGTCGGAGGCGGAACCATTGCCAGACAAGATGAAATCGGACAACGTATCGATCGCAAACCTTACGATGTTCCTTATCAATTCAATAACTGTGCCGAATTAATGGAGATATGTAGGCAAAATAAAATGTCAATTGCCGAACTCATTTTGCAAAATGAAAAAGCTATTTGGGGCAGAAAAATTCAAATATCCAAACAAATTTTAAAACTTGCCGCCATTATGCAGGAAAATATTGATATAGGTATTACCAAAGACGGCATTTTACCCGGCGGTTTGAAAGTAAAAAGACACGCTAAAGAAATGTATGAACGCTTGATAAATCGTTTTGAAAGCAATGCCACCGACTCTCTTACAGCCATTGATTGGATAAATATTTGGGCCTTTGCTGTTGCCGAAGAAAATGCTTGCGGCGGCAGAATGGTAACAGCTCCTACAATGGGTTCGGCCGGCTTGATTCCGGCGGTTATGCGCTATATGGAACGTTATAGCAAATTCCGTAATGATGCAGATAAGCAAAATGCCAGCATTACCTTTATGGCAACCGCATCGGCTATATGCAGTTTATATCGTTCCAATGCTTCCATATCCGGTGCAGAAGTCGGTTGTCAAGGTGAAATCGGTGTAGCCTGCTCTATGGCTGCCGGAGGTTTGGCTGCAGCATTGGGCGGAAGCTATCAGCAAATTGAAAATGCAGCCGAAATTGCCATGGAACACAATTTAGGACTTACCTGTGATCCTATTTGCGGATTGGTGCAAGTGCCGTGTATTGAACGTAATGCCATGGGAGCAATTAAGGCAGTAAATGCAGCAAGACTTGCTCTGCAACGCACAGGAACCCATGTGGTCAGCTTAGACAGTATTATCAAAACAATGTATGAAACCGGATTAAGCTTAAACAGTGATTACAAAGAAACTTCTTTAGCCGGCATTGCTAAGAATGCCATTAATTGCTAAGTCAAAAAAAAGCGGAAGAAAATCTTCCGTTTTTTTTGCATTTGCCAATCTATCTATCCCCTCTGTCAAAACTATGCGCTGCCGCAACAATTCCCGAATTGGTATTTTGTGCAGGCTTTGTTTGAGCATTTGTCGGTGCATTTGTAGGAGTAGGAGTAGGTTTGGTTCTGATCGGAGCATTATACGGCAATTTGGTAGTTGTTTCCGGTAGGTCGATCTCATCAACACCCAAAGCCTTCAACTCTTTGATAATACTCTTACAACTGTTGTAGGCTGCATTAAATTCACCTTGCTTAATAGCTTCATCGGCACGTTTAGCACCCGGCTCTCTGAATTTTTTCTCCAGCTCGGTGTGAACATTTTCTTTAGTCTGGTGAAGCATAATATCATACAGCTGAGCAAATTGACCTCCGGTAAACTTACTCGGATTACCCAACAATTCCGGAGTATTTTTTATCATTTCTTTTTCTTTATCTGTCAACACTCTACTGTTTAAGATATTACCATTTTCGACGCCGGATTTAAATACGTTAAACACACGACGCAGGTTAGCCATTGCAGCAATTTTTTCTATGGCACCGTTACCATCAGGTCTTTCTACTTCAGGATGTACCAATCTTGTAATAATGCCCTTTAGTACTTCGGAATAGCCGTTGGAAAAGGCTTCGTATTTGCGTGCCATCAGCAATCCGTCGATAAAATCCTGCTCGGATTTATCAACTTTTTTGCCCTTTTCCTTGTTACGTTTATCCATCTGCAAAGCCAACTTATATTTGAAGTTGGAAAACTCTTCACTGCTGAGTTTTTCTTTAGCCGCCTTAATCATACCTTCGGCTTTAGATCTGTTCAAGCTCATTCCTATCGGAACCAATCCCTTTTCGGCCATCATCTTGCGCCATACACCTTTTTCCTTATCCGGCATACCGTTCGGGAAATTAATATGAGTGAAGCCTAAATCTTTAAGCTGACTGACGATACCGTCTACTACATCTTCACTCACCGGTTTATGGTACGGGGTACGATAAGCAAAATGCATACTGCCGTCACTTGCTTGTCTTATGAATAATTTGAATGAATATGTATACTTAACATTGCCGTTTTTATCTTCTCTGCCATCGTTTTTACGATTCTTTTTATCTTCGGTATCATAAACGATATATTCAGTCCAGCCGAAACCAAACAATCCGGTATGTGTCTTGAAATACGACAAATCCTTTCTTTTTGCCATACCTTCTTCTAAAAACTTTTCAAATTGTTTTTCAACGTCTGCTTTCTTAAATTTCTTCGGGGCTTTTACGGCAGGAGCCTGTTGCGGAACAGCCACAGATTGCTGTTGCGCCGTTGCCTGACTTGCTTGAGCAATCGTCTGCTGTTGTGAGGTTTCGGTATTTTCCTGAGATGCATCTTGAGCCTGTGATAACATTTCTTTCTTTTGCAACTTATTTGCTTTAAACGATGCTACCGGATTAGCGCCCTCTCGCAACTCAGCTCTGATGATACCATCGTCTTTAGGCAAATCGGCAGATATATCATCTCCGTTTATTTTTTTGGCTGCCGGAAATTTTTCATCAGCAAATTTCACGGCTTGTTCCAAGGTCAATCCTTTCGGTAATTCCACACCGATTTCTTGCGCTTGCTTTTCTATGTCTTTTACGAGTTCTTTTTCACGAGCTTGTTGTTCATTATACTCTTCACGAGCTGCTTTTTCTGCCTGTTCTGCTCGTTTAGCCTCAACTTCTGCCATCAAACGGCTTATTTTTTCTTGAACCGCTCCATCATCAATCGAACCGTCAAAACGACGCACAATCATATCTGAAGAAGAAATACCGTACTTTTCGCAAAAATCGAAAATAGCATTCACTTTATCGGTATCCAGATTTTGTGCCGTATCTTCATCAAACGAAATTTGTAACTTAACTTCCGGTGCGCTGTTTGGTTTATTAAATTCCATCATACCTACATTAAATTGCAAATCATCGTCAACTTTAACCACCAATGCCGGCTGAGTTAATTTTCCGTCCGGATCAAAACTCATACCATAATGTTGACTGTCGGTTATGATATCTCCGTTGCCGGTAATATCAACTTCGGTAAATGACAGTTTTTCATCGTATCCTTTTTTCTCGTGTTGATCTTTGATATAATACAATCTGGCGAATGCCGAACCGTATTTTTGCAACAATTTGCTTTCTTCTCTTATACCATCGGTTTCAACACGATAGCCTTCGGTTTGCGTGCGAATGAGTTTCAATTCTTTTTTCAAATCATCATTGGAGACATACGCCGACTCTTTGCCTGTCGCTTCAGCTTCTTTTTCAGTTCTTTTCAAATAGTTATAATGTTCGAGATTTTCCTCGATTTCTTTCCAAAGTTCCTCTTGACGTGCGGCAAACTTTTTATGCAAATTTTCCTCGGAATATTCTTCCGGTATTTGCGGTACAACCTCGTTTTCGATATATGTCTTGACCATAAGCCCCTCCGATTAAATCATTTGCCGATAATTTACCATATTTTTTTGTAAATAGCAATACTTTTGACAAAATTATTTCAAAATCAAAAACAGTACTCTGGCCAAGCCGTAAACTCGTTCATCTACCAATTCGAGTTCCGACGGTAACTCCCATTGCTCGTCTTGTCTGATTTCGACAATACACAAAGCTTTTTCTTTTAGCCAGCCTTGTTTAAGTAATTGCTGCAGAGCTTTTTGTGTCAAATCCAATGCATACGGTGCATCCATAAATACCATATCATATTTTTGGCGTGCCCGTGGTAATCTGGTGGCATCAGCCTTAATAACTTTTAATTTTTCAAGTTCCTGAGGAAATAATTTAATATTTTTTTGCACCGGTTCGGTATCAATATCAACAAATGTTACTTCTTTGAAACCACGTGACATCGCCTCTAATCCGAAAGCTCCGGTACCGGCAAAAATATCTGCCAGTTTCATTTCTGAATATTCTCCGCCTAAATGCGAATACATTATATTAAATATTGCTTCTCTGGCTCGCTCCGAAGTGGGGCGCACATCTTTTCCGGCCGGTGCCCACAATTTTTTACCACGATATTTTCCGCCGACTATTCTCATAGTTTGCTTCCCAATTGCTCTTTTAATACTTTTTGCGGGACTTCTTTAACTTCGCCACGTTTCAAACTGCCAAGCTGAAAAGGTCCGTAAGAAAGACGAATAAGTCGTGACACCTCCAAACCTATGTACTTCATCAGCTTACGCACTTCTCGATTTTTGCCTTCACTCAAAGTTATGGTCAGCCACGCATTAGCCGAATTTTGTCCTTCAAATTCTATTTTTACCTTTCCGTATTCCACTCCGTCAATCATGACGCCTTTTTCCAACTCGGCCAATTTCTTTTTATCCACAAAACCGTGTACCCGCACTTTATAGCGTCGTTTCCAACCATTTTCCGGCAATTCCAATTGCCGTGATAAGGCTCCGCTGTTAGTCAACAACAACAAACCTTCGGAATTTAAATCCAGTCTTCCTACGCTGATAACCCGTGGCATTTCAGGTGGTAAATTATCGAAAACCGTAGCCCTATTTTCCGTATCTTTGTGAGTGGTCAGCAAACCAGACGGCTTGTGATAGAGCCAAAGTCTTGTATGCTCTATTTGCGGTAATTTTTCACCGTCAATTAAAATTTTTTCATCACCTTCCACATTAAAAGCGGGACTTTTCACTATTTCGTCATTAACGGTTACTCTTTTCTGCCTGATGATTTCTTCTGCTTGCCGGCGGGAACATACTCCGCTTCTGGCTATAAATTTTGCAATTCTTTCCGCCATTTTTCTTCCCTTTTTCATATTTTGCTATATAATAGCCTCTAAGTATGAAAAAAGAGTGAATAATGACACATGAAGAATATATGGAAATAGCGCTTAAATGCGCACACAAGGCCTTTGAACAAGATGAAGTTCCGGTGGGAGCGGTGATAGTTAATCCGCAAAACGGCGAAATTATTGCTAAAGCTTATAATAAAAGTGCGCATAAGGGTGACGCCACTTCACACGCTGAAATGCTGGCCATAAAAAGAGCCTGTGCAAAG